>PAOC01000069.1 GCA_002708465.1 Planctomycetota bacterium | reverse complement strand
TATTTTTCGATGCAGGAGCTCGCGAGCGCCATTCTCAAGCCGGACTGCCTCGCGGGAGGAGGGCTGAGAGTGACAGCCAGCCCGAAGGGTGTTCGCCGGGTAAAGATGTTTGAGTCTGTACCAGCATCTTTGGGCAAGGGGCTGCCCGGGCCGGGGCATCCTTCCTGCGAGATTCTCGAAAAGGCCTGCGCCGAGCTGCGCGGCTATTTTTCCGGCGAGAAGGTCGCTTTTCATATTCCCCTGGACCTCGACGGCTCAGGCACCTCGTTTCAGCGGCGGGTCTGGGAGGCCCTCTCCGAGATTCCCCGGGGAGAGTTTCGTACCTATGGGGAGCTTGCCGTGCGCGCCGGTTCGCCGCGGGCTGCCCGGGCGGTTGGCCAGGCCGTGGGTAAAAATCCGTTGCCGGTTATTTTCCCCTGCCACCGGGTGATCTCCGGCGATGGCCGCCTGGGCGGGTTCTCCTGTGGTGTGAGCCTGAAGGTGCTCCTGCTCGAGCTCGAGGGTTTCGCCCTCAAGGAGCCCGGCCGTCGCCCGTCCCCGGGAACGAGGTGGAGTGACCTGCGTATGGACTGAGAGAGCCGGGCGGAGATTGGAACAAGTGGATTGCAGTGCGCGGCCCTGGAAAATAAAATGAGCCGGAAGAAATGCCTGCCCGGGAAACGAACCAATCGGACAGCCCCGGCTCTTCAATACAGATTCTTCAGCCCGTTGCGAAGCAGTAACTCATCCATGAAACCCAGCGGATACATGATCCTCATGCTCCTGTTGGCTACAGGGTTCGCCCTGGGAGAAGCCGGCATCGGGCCGGTTCGCGAGGTCATCGAGTCCCGGTGTCTTGGCTGTCATGATTCCGATACGAGCAAGGGGGGTATTGATCTCGAACAACTCCTTTCCGCCCGGGAGCTGAAGGCTGCGAAGACCGCGGCCCTGTGGCAGAAGGTGGACAAGGTGGTTGGTGCGGGCGAGATGCCGCCGAAGAAGAAGAAGCCGTTGAACACGGAGCAGAAGGCGCAGGTCGGCGGGTGGTACAAGTCCTTCTACGTTCTGAAGGACGGCAGGGAACACATTGGCCGGTCGCTGCTGCGGCGCCTGAGCCGCTATGAGTTGATCAACACNCTCGAAGACCTGCTGCATGTTTCTCTGAGGCAACCCTACGTTTACAGTCCTGAATTTCCCGCCTTCCTGCCCTCCACGCTCGAGACAATTCTGCCGCCTGATGCCCCGGGCGAATCGGGTTTTTACAATGATGCAGAGCAATTGGCCGGGACCAGGCCGCCGATCCTGAAATACAGTGAGGCCTTTGACTACGCCTTGCGGGTCTTCTCCCAGGACGCAGAAGCCCGGGAAAAAATCTTCGGGTTCAAGGGTGTCTCGCCCGGCCTGCGTGAAGCAGAGGCCGGCAGGATTCTCCAGAGGTTCATGGAAAGAGCCTGGCGCGGCTACAGGAACCCGGAGAGCGAAGAGGTCGTCCTGCGTGCCTATCGCGATACCCGCCGGAAGGAAGCCCCTGTTGCCTCGCTTCTTCATGCGATGAAGACAGGCCTTCTGTCGCCGGCCTTCGTCTACCGGATCGAAATGGTCATGGACAAGGCTACGCCTTACCCGGCAGGGGCCCACGAGCTTGCATGCAGGTTGTCATATTTTCTGTGGGCCTCCATGCCTGACGCTGAGTTGTTCGCCCTGGCCGCCGATGGCCGCCTGCTCGATGCGACAGTCCTGGCCGCACAGGTTGACCGTATGCTCAAGTCTCCCCGGCGCATCTCGCTCTCGGAAGACTTCGCCGGGCAGTGGCTGGGCTTCGGCGAGCTGTGGACCAACAAGGCCTTCTACCGGAACGAAAGATGGAGCCGTGGGATCTACGATGAGCTGCTTTTTTTCTTCGATGAGCTGATCAAGTCTGACCGCAGCATCCTTGAGATTGTCGACTCGGACTGGATCTACCAGAGCGACTACACCGGCGTTCGCACCGCGGGCAAGGGACACTCTTTCGCCGCGAAGCATGGGGATATTTTAGGGTCGCGCAGCGAGAANCCCCCGGGAATCCAGGAGCAATTCTACAAGCCTCCGCGTCTCATCAGGATCAAGAGCGACCAGCGGGGTGGTCTCATTACCACTGTTGGAATTCTGCGGGTGACCTCCGCTCCCGAGAAGACCAATCCCATCCGCCGTGGAGTCTGGCTGCTGGACAGGATCATCGGGCGCCCGATGCACGCGNCGGAAAATNTTCCGGCCCTTAGCGAGAGCGAAAAGGTGGATGGCAAAAAGCTCACCGACCTTGCCGATATCCTCAAGGCGCATACCAGCAAGGCGGTCTGTGTCAGCTGCCACAAGCATATCGATCCTCTCGGCCTGGGCCTGGAGAATTTCGATCCCTTCGGCAAGTGGAGGACCTCCTACAGGAACAAGCGGCCTGTAAGATCCAGGGGAGTGTTCCCAAGCGGAGAGACCTTTGAGACGCCGGGGCGGATGAAGCAGGTGCTGCTTGGCGAATACCGCGAGCCGATCGTGAAGAACATCGCCGGGCGGATGTTCGCCTATGCTCTCGGCCGCAAGCTGGAGCCGCATGACAGGCCGGCGCTCAGAAGAATTTGCGATACGCTCGGACAGGATGGCTTTAAGATCAACACGTTGATTGCCGCGATCGCCGGGAGCAGGCAGTTTCTATGCCGACAGGACCAGCCATGAACAGAGACTCCTACCTCATCCCACGACGGTCTTTCCTCCGGGGAGTCGGCGCGGCCCTGGCACTGCCCTCACTGGAGATCATGTCCCCGGCCCTGAGCTACGGTAACTCCGCGGCGCCGAAAAATCTTCGCCTCTGCGTCCTCTTTAAGGGGGCTGGCGTGAATCCCAATTCGTGGGACATCAATGGAGCCACGGAGACGGAATTCACTCTCTCGAAGCTGCTCAGCCCGCTGGAGAAGAACAAGAAGGATATTGTCATCCTGCGGAACATCGATGCCGACCAGAGGGCCAATGGCGGGCACCAGAGCGTGACGCTGACCTTTATGACCGGCAATGTCCGCAAGTCCCGTCTTGTGCAGCGGCAGTCCTTTGACCAGGTCATCGCGGATCATGTAGGCGGTGCGACCCCCGTGAAATCTCTGCAACTGCGCAGCGATACCTATCTCGATGCCAACGATCCCTCGGAGAACTTCCTCTCCTTCGGCGCTGACGGGAGGGCCCTGCCGGTTGAGCACAATCCCGAGGTGGTTTTCAACCGGCTCTTCAAGGGGTTCAACAACAGCGGCTTTCGCAAGCGAACCACCAGCGTTCTGGATGAGGTGAAGGAGAGCTACCAGTCGATCGTCCGCAAGGCCAGTGACCGTGACCGGCAGGTACTCGAACACTACCTGCAGTCGGTTCGTGACGTGGAACGGGAGCTCGACCAGTTCAATAACCGTGAAGATGCGGCGAGAGACTCGAGGATGAAACGAATCCAGCCGGTAGCTGCCGCCTCCGACCTCGCGCAGCGTACCCGGGCCATGCTGGACCTGATCGCGCTGGCCTATTGGACCGACATGACACGGGTGAGCACCCTGATGATGGCTCATACCGAGACCCGGTCGACCTATGACTTCATTGGGATCAACGATGAGCTTCATTCGCTGTCCCACTTTGTCCGCACACGTAACCGCTCCTCCGGCCTGTCCGGTTACGACAAGATCAACCACTGGTATGTGCAGCAGTTCTCTTATTTCCTCGAGAAGCTGAAGTCTCTCGACGATGACGAGGGATCCGTTTTTGACAACTCGATCGTTCTCTTCGGCTCCGGTATCAAGCACGGTGACTACCACTCGGTTAGCGATCTGCCACTGGTGCTCTCAGGCGGGGGAGGCGGCCAGATCCTGCCCGGGCGCTACGTGAAATATCCCAACACCCCCAACGGCAACCTGCTCCTGAAGCTCATGGACATGATGGGGGTGAAAAAAGAGCAGTACGGCAACTCGACCGGTCTCCTGCCCGGCATCTCGGAAAAAGCGAACCTCGCTCCGAAATATGTCGATGACGGTTCATGGAAGATCCTCAAGGACGAGGGTGGCAAGCTCCTGGTCAAGGGCATGCTCAAGATCAGCGTCAAGGCTGACGACCTGAACCTCTATCTCGTGCATCTCTCCGGCGGCGAGATCCTCGAGCTGCGTACCGGCTTTGGCACCATCCACAACCTGAGGATCGATGCCTGTGTCGGGTCGGTCGTGGAGCTCGAGGGCGAGTACAAGGTCACCGATGGCCGCAAGGTGATTACCAAGGTCAAGCGCTGCAAGCGCCTCTGATCCTGGTGGGGCGGTTATTCCTCAGGCGAAAATGCCGCTGGCCACCTTCCCGTGTACGTCGGTGAGGCGGAAGTCCCGCCCGGCATAGCGGTAGGTCAGGCGCTCGTGGTCGATGCCCATGCTGTGAAGCAGGGTGGCGTGCAGGTCGTGGATGGTCATCCTGTTTTCGATGGCGTAGTAGCCGAACTCGTCCGTCTTTCCGTAGCGGAAGCCGCCCTACGCCCCGGCTCCGGCCATCCACATGGTGAAGCCATCGGGATGGTGGTCGCGGCCGATCGTGGCTTTTTTTCCCTGCTGGGCCGTTGGCGTGCGGCCGAACTCACCGCCCCAGAGGACCAGCGTGTCCTCGAGCAGTCCGCGCTGCTTCAGATCCTTGATCAGCCCGGTGATGGGCTTGTCGATCTGGGCGACGTTGATCTCGTGGCCCTTCTTGATGTGGGAATGCTGGTCCCATTGTTCGTTGTTGAAGGGCAGGGTGTGCGCGTGGCTGACCTGGATGAAGCGGACGTCACGCTCAGCGAACCGTCTCGCCATGAGGCACATGGTACCGAAGTTCCGCGTGTTCGGATCGTCCATGCCGTAGAGCTGGCGTGTCTGGGGTGTCTCCTTCGCAAGGTCGACCGCTTCGGGGGCGGCCTGCTGCATACGAAACGCCATCTCGAAGCTGGAGATTCGGGCCTCGAGGTCGGAGTTCGGGCCGGTCGTTTCAAGGTGGATCTGGTTGAGACGTTTGAGATACGCGAGCTGGGCCTGCTGCTGTCCGGAGGTTCTGAANGAGTTNTCGAGGAATTCGAATTTCGCGTTCTTCATCAGGGTGTTCGGGTAGCCCGGCGTGCCGAGGGGGACGCCCTGGTGGATGGAAGGCAGGAAGGCGGTGCCGAAATTGTCGACGCCTCCATGGAGGCTGGTTGGACAGATCGTGATGAAGCTCGGCAGGTTCTGGTTCTCGGTGCCCAGCCCGTAGCTCATCCAGCTGCCCATGCTCGGGCGCAGCAGGGAGTCGCTGCCGGTGAAGAGCTTCATGCAGGCGCCGCCGTGGGCGACGTTCTGGTCGCAGAGCCCGTGAAGCATGCACAGCTCGTCTGCGACCTCCGGCAGATGCTGCCAGAGCTCGCTCATCGGGATTCCGCTCCTGCCGACCGGGCGAAACTTCCAGGGTGAGGCGAGCAGGTTGCCCCGCGCGGCGAATTTCACCCGGGTGCGCTGGAAGGGGGGAGGCTTACCATCGTTTTTCTGGAGCTCGGGCTTGGGGTCGAAAAGATCGATGTGGGAGGGGCCCCCGTGCATGAAGAGGAAGATGATTCGTTTGGCCCTGGGCTTGAAATGAGGCTTCTTCGCGGCCAGTGGATGGGCCGGGCCGGCAGTGTCCGGCTTTTCTTCGGCGTTGAGCAGGTCGGCGAGAGCCAGTCCTCCGAATCCCAGGCACCAGGATTTGAGCAGGTCGCGTCGCCCCTGGATTTGCCGGCCGGGTTGGAGGGGAGCATAGGTCATTGCGGGTCGCTTCCGGGCTGTGTTAGCGGACGTAGAGGAACTCGCTGGACATGAGCATTGTATGACAGAGCGATTGCCAGTCCACCATCGGGAACTTCTCGAGGTCCGCCTGTCCTCGAACAGCCTCCAGGAGTTCTGTGGCCGCTTCGAGGTCGTCTTTCGTCGGCAGACGGCCGAGCAGGGATTCGTACAGGTAGTTGAGTCGTTCGGTGTCGGTTTCGAGGCTGTCGGTGGTCTTTTTCGCGATGTCGCCGGCAAGGTCGTTCATCCACGGGTTGTTCATCAGGAACAGCGCCTGGGTAGGGACGGTCGTGGTGGTGCGATTGCCGGCCGGGGCCGCCGGGTTGGGAAAATCGAAGAGCGTGAAGAGCTTGTAGACGTTGGTTCGGATGATAGGGAGATAGATGGACCGGCGCCGGCTCGATTCGTAGAAGGCCCGGTTCTGACGCAGGTTTTCCGGTGAGGGGTCCTGGGAGCGCGCCTTGTCGGTGGGCCCGCCCCCGAGCGTCCGGTCAAGACGTCCAGCGGTGAAGAGAAAGGCGTCGCGGATGACCTCGGCCTCGAGCCGTCGCGGCTCGAAGCGCCAGTACCATCGATTCTCCGGGTCAAGCTCGGCGCTCTGGCGATCATAGGCGCTGTTCATTCGGTAGGTATGGGAGGAGACGATATACCGGTTGAGCTTCTTGATCGACCATTTGAAGTCGATCAGCTTCAGCGCGAGGTGGTCGAGCAGTTCCGGGTGGGAGGGCCGCTCTCCGGAATGGCCGAAGTTCTCGGTGGTCTTCACCAGGGCCCGCCCGAAATGCCAGCGCCAGATCCTGTTGGCGATGACCCTGGCCGTCAGGGGATTGCCGGGGGAGACGATGGAGTTGGCCAGCCGCAGACGGCCGCTCCGGTCTTTCGGATATTCCGATTGTTCGTGGCCCTCGACGATGGTCAGGAATCGACGCGGAACGATGGGGCCCTTCTGGAGGTGGTTTCCGCGAATATAGACGGGGTGATCGGTTGGCGAGCCGTCTCTCACGGCCATCACGGTGACGGTTGGAAGACCTTTCGCCTTGTTCTCCAGCTTGTTGATGGATTGGGCGAGGGTGGTGACGGCCTGCTGTTCGCTGGCCGAATAGTGCGTGGTCGTGTGGCGGTAGGGGGTGAAGGGACCCTGCTTCCCGGTGAGGGCCTGGTGGAGCGGTTCGAGCATCGGGATGCGGTCTTCGGCCAGGGCCGCGGTGACCAGCAGCCCGGCCCGGGCAGGGAGTTCACCGGGGCTTTTCGGGGTCGGGGTGAGCAGCTCCCTGGAGATGGGATTGCCCGGCTTGCGCTTGGCGAGGGACTCCTGGTTCTGCGCCACGAAATTTTCGTACCTGTGGCTGAGAGCGTTCAACAGGTAGAAGGGGGCGTTCGGCTTGTCCTGGGTACCGATGAACCGGGCCCATTGGTGAAGCGCCCCCAGATCGAGCTTGTTTTCTCTGGCGAGCTGNGCGGGCGCGGGAAGCTCGCGATTGCCGGGGACCGGCGGGACCAGGCGCAGCTGGTCGAGGTGCGAGACGGCGCCTTTTCGCTCGAATCGAAGGGTATGCCTGCCGGCGCTCAGCTCGAGCTCGAGCTCCCGATGCCACCTCTGGTGGGGCGCCCCCCAGCCGCCGCTGGTCTCGGCCAGCGCCTTTTCCGAGACAACCTTGCCATCGACGGAGAGGACCATCGGACGAGACTCGAGCGCCGCGTAGCGCAGCAGGAGGGAATAGGCGCCGTCGTAGGGAGCCTCGAGGTCGTATTCCATGAAATATTCGCTGGCGGTATTCGAGGGGTCCGAGATGTAGACCACGTCATCNGATGTGTAGGGTTTGACGTTTCCTCTCTGGAAGCTCTCAGCCTCGGTCACCGGGGCGGAAAGAGNCGCCACCCTGGCGACGACGATCTTGTCGAGGTGCGACATGAGGGAGGTGGCCTCGAAGCGCAGGATGTTCCTGCCCGCGTTGAATTTGTAGCGCCCCTCGACAAACCACTTCTGGCTGTCGGGAAACCAGGTGCCGGTTACCTGCGCCATGCTCTTTTCGTTGACGACCTTCCCGTTGATCGCCAGCTTTCCGGGGCGGGAAGCCTTGGCGGCGTAGCGGAACTCCACCTGGTAGGTTCCCTCCTCAGGCAAGTCGATATCGTATTCAGCCCAGGTCAGTGCCGCTCCCTTGTCCGAGATGATGCCGATTCCCTTTCCATAGAGCTCATCCGGTCTCGCCGTGCCGCGGTCGTAGGCCTCCGCTTCGCGAAGGAGATGTTGTCGCGAGAGCTGCTCGATGCCGACTGTGGAAGCCGCCGGCGTATAGGGAGCATCTATTGTGTCGGCGAGAGCGAGCTGCAGGGCGACNGGGATGGAGTNGCGCTGCCATTCGAGCACTCCGAGAGCGTGTTGGAGATAGGCNGCGATGTTTTTTTTCGCCTCCCCGGCGATCCTNGCGTCAGCTCTGGTTCGCAGCTCCTCGAGGTCTTTCTTGAAGTGATCGATTTCTTTCTCGAGAGCCTGTCCCTCTCCGGACTCGAGCTTTCGATTGGCCAGGCTGGTGCTCTTGAGCACGCCCGCCATGGCGTAGTAGTCGGTTGTCGGGATGGGGTCGAATTTGTGGTTGTGGCAGCGGGCGCAGGCGACGGTCACGCCCAGCAGCGAGCGGGAGATCGTGTCGATCTGTTCATCGATGATATCGGATTGTTTTTTCTCTCCGTCCTTCTCGGCGTCAATCTTGATTCCCATGGCGAGATAGGTGGTCGCCGTCAGCCGCCGGTTGGTGATCGAGGTNTCGCCGGGGTCCGGCAGGAGNTCGCCCGCGAGCTGNTCACGGANNAACTCATCNAAGGGNCNNTCCTGGTTGAAGGCATCGATGACGTAGTTGCGGTAGTGGTAGGCGAGGGGATAGGACTTGTTTTCATCGGCGCCGTTGGAGTCAGCGTAGCGTACGACATCGAGCCAGTGACGACCCCAGCGTTCGCCGTAGTGGGGTGAATCCAGCAGCCGCGTAACGAGGTTCTGCCAGGCGCGCGGATCCTTGTCGTTGACGAAATCGTTGATCTCCGCGGGGGTAGGGGGGAGTCCGATGAGGTTAAAGGAGAGCCGGCGAATGAGCGTCCTGCGGCCCGCTTCACCCTGCGCCTGAAGCTTGTTTTTCCCCAGGCGGCTGGAGATGTAGCTGTCGATCGGATTTCGAATCGGCGCGCGGGAATCGATCTTCCTGGCCGGGTAATCGGTCAGCGGTTTGAACGACCAGAAGCNGGCCTCTGCTTTCCAGTCGATCGNTGTTTCTGGCGCGGCTGCAGGGGCCGGGCTTCCAAAGGAAGCTGGCGCCGGGGCTCCCAGCCGGATCCAGCCTTCAAAGTCTTTCGCGACGGTCTCCGGCAGCTTTCCGCCCGGCGGCATCTTGAGCTCGTCGTACCTCAGCGCCGCGAGCACCAGGCTCTCAGCCGGGTTCCCGGGAGCTATGGCGGGCCCGGTTTCGCCTCCCTTGAGGAGTCCCTCCAGGCTGTCGACCCGCAGCTTGCCCTTGAGCTTCTTCGACCCGGCGGAGTGGCACTTGTAGCAACGCTCGACGAGCACCGGCCGGATCTTCTTCTCGAAGAGCTCGATGCCCGCGGCCTCGTCCAGAGCGCGGGCGCCGCAGGTCTGGAGGAAAACAGCGGCCAGCGCCGCGGCAAAAAGAGGGTGCAGACGCGCTGTTCCCCGGGTGCCGGATCGAGTTGTAAGCGCGGTTAGTCCAGGCATGNTCTTATTCTACTGAAACACGGGCTCCGGCAAAAATCNTAATGACCGGGAAGCGATCGATGNCTCGATGATTTATTCCAGTTTTTGGTCCGGGAGTGTTGTGCGAAGCGAACCTAGGGCAGGTCGGTATTGCCGCCGGTGAGGATGGTNACGACCCGCAGGCCGGCGAGCTCCTCACAGCCGAGGAGGGCCGCGACGCCTGCCGCTCCCGAGGGNTCCACCAGGAGCTTGGCGCGCTCCAGGAGCAGGCGCTGGGCGCGCAGGATCGAGTCATCGTCGACCAGCAGGACCCTGTCGACGTGTTCGAGCGCCGCCTCGAGGGTCAGCTTGCCGGGGGCCATCGGTTTCAGACCATCGGCGATGGTTCCCGGGACCTTGTCGAGAGTGACGACCTCACCGGCCTCGACCGATAGCGCCATGGCGTTCGCCTCGACCGGCTCGACCGCGATGACGCGGGTCGATGGGTTCCTGTGAGACAGCGCGATGGCCACGCCGGCGAGCAGGCCGCCTCCGCCGGTTGGCACCAGGATCGCATCGACCTCCGGTAGCTCATCGATAATCTCGAGGCCGGTGGTCCCCTGTCCGGCGATCACGTCCGGATGATCGAAGGGCGGGATGACCAGGCTGCCGTTTTCCGCGGAGAGCTCCAGGGCTCGCTGGTGCCTGTCGGTCGAGGTGAGCCCGGCGATCTCGAGCCTGGCGCCGTAGGCCTCGATGGCGGCCCTCTTGACCGCCGGGATGTCCTCCGGGACTACGATCGTCGCGTCGATGCCAAGCGTTCTCGCGGCCAGGGCGACCGCCTGCCCGTGGTTGCCCGATGAGAAGGTGATGACTCCCGCCCCGGGCATTCTCTCCTCCTCCACCGCTCGCAGGCAGGCATTCATGGCGCCGCGGAACTTGAAGGCTCCGGCCTTCTGCAGGTTCTCGCATTTGAGCCAGACGTCCGCGTTTGAGAGCTCGCCGATAGACCGGCTGCTCAGCAGGGGTGTCCAATGCGCGTGCGCCCCGATACGGTTCCTGGCGGCCTCGATTTCGGGGAGATCTGGAAGCTGGAGCTCCGGCATGCGTTCAGTCTTTCCTTGCTTCTCCCGGGCGCGGGAGGCCGTTCTTTTCAGGGACCGTCCGTGATCGTTATCACGGATCTGTATTGTCCATCGACACCCGCGGGCTCGTAATCGAATGGCTGGATCGCGAGGTACAGCCTGCCGGCGGCCTTGGACCGAAGGCGGTATTTCTTGCCGGCCTTGAATGGCTTGCCGCTCTTGCCGATTTTTCCGACCAGCGCGAGCATGGGAAAGCCCTGGTTCGATTTGAAGGTGGAGTAGCGATTGGTCCCGTCCGGGTCGGCGGTCAGGCTCCAGCTCCCTATCGAGGTCTCGCCGCTGGATTTGATGGTGAGCAGCTTGTTCTTGCCGACATCCATCCTGGTATCGAGCCAGGCTCCTGAGGGTTGGAAGCTGGGAGCGACATGGACCACGCGGTTGGTTCGCCCATCTGCTTTGAAGCGGATGGACTCCAGGTCCACGGCCTTGATGAGAAGCTCTCCATAGCGGGTCTTGAGCGGAAAGCCTTCGGTCAGGATTTCTCCCCTGAAGGTCATCAACTCAGTATGGATTTCGTCCATGGTGCCGTTGTACTTGCCCGCGCCGCGGCTCTTTTTTTTACCGGTCTTCTCGATCCTGGAGACAACCTCCAGGATCCCGGGGCGGACCTCCTCTCCGGCTCCCGGTGCGAGCCGCTTGAGGGCGGCCAGGGCGGGCTCGCCAAGATTGACCAGGGCATCGGCGGCGGCCTCTCTCTCGGGGGAGGCGCTCGAGCCGAGCCGCTCAACGAGGGCGGCTGTTTTTTTCTCCAGGGCGGGATCGATACGGGGGGCGAAGCGCACGGAGATGAGCTGCTCCCGGGGAATTTTGAGGATGCCGTACCGGGTGCGCACGCTGATCGTTTCGAAGGCGGGCCGGGCCGGGATCCTTGCCCGGTCACGCAGGAGAAAGATAGGGAGCCCCTCTTCTTCCTCCGGCCGGGTCTTCGCGGAAGTCCTCGGGCCCGTTTCTTCCTTCGCCTCGGCTGCCTTGCGAAGGATCTCGGCGATCTTTCCTGCGTCCTGGCTCCAGCCGGGCTTGGCCGCCAGCAGCGCGGTTAAGAAAACCAGCGGGAGCAGGGCGCGTGAAGGAATCATATCTCGCAGCATCGAAGTCACCATGANGGGTTCGAGAGGCCATGGCTCTCGGGCCGACGGAAGCCGCGAGTGACCTGTAGCCGGATCATAAGCTCCGCTGCGGGGGGGACACAGCATATTTTCCCCATCCTGGCCCCNCGGGGTTCTACGTCGCCGGATTCGAGAGGGATGCTCCCGGCGGTCGTTTCGGTTAACCTCAACNTGGTAGACAATCAGGGATCAGGTACTGTTTTCATGAATGATGTCGCGATTCTGGGTGGAGGAGTTGTAGGACTCTTCACGGCGCGCCGGCTGGCCCGCGAGGGCTGGAGGGTGACCCTCTTTGAGGCCCGCCAGCTGGGTGCCGGCGCGAGCGGTTCCGCTGTCGGGGTCCTGCCGGCTCCGAGGCTCTCACAGTCCGCTTTTTCGCGGCTTTCGCGAGAGGGAGGCGACTCCTACGGGGCGATCGCGGCCGAGCTGCTCGAGGAGACGGGTATCGATACGGGCTACCGTCCCTGCGGCTGTATCCACCTTCGCCATGAGCTGCCGAGCGATCCGGAAAGAGAGCTGACCTTCTGGAAGAATTCCGGGGTGGAGGCATCCTGGCGCGGCCGCGACAGGATCGAGGAACTCATTCCCGGCTACGGCGGCGAAGAGGCGTTCGGTCTCGAGCTCGACCGTGAGGCCATCATCGATCCNGCCTCCCTGCTGGCGGCCCTGCGCTCCTCCTGCCTGCGGCTCGGTGTCGAGCTGGTAGAGGAAACGGGCCGGCTGGAGCTGTCCGAAGAGTCAGGCCGGGCGGTCCTGCCTGAGCCCTGGTCTTCCCGCCTGGGGCCGCGGTCCCGGGTGGTTGTCACCGCCGGCTCCTGGACTNCGCACGCCGTCGAACCGCTCGGCTCGCGCCGGGTGGATGTGGGGCCGGTGCGGGGCCAGGCGATCGAGCTGGAGCTTCCGCCGCCAGGCTGCGTGGTGCACTTCGCCCTGGCCGGCTCCGGGAACGCCTACTACCTGGTTCCGAAGCCGGGGGGCAGGACCTGGGTCGGCAGCACGGTCGAGGAGGCGGGCTACGATGAGTCGACCACGCCGCATGGTCTCGCAGAGCTGCTGGTCGCCGCGCGGACGATTCTTCCTGCGGCGACTGAAGAGGTGGTCAGCAGGCAATGGGCCGGCCTGCGGCCGAAGGCGATGCGCCTGGGCGGCCCATTCATCGGCAGGTGGCCCGGTATCGAAAATCTCTGGATCGCCGCGGGTAATTTCAAGACCGGCATCATCCAGGCCCCGGCGACCGCGCGCATCCTCTGTGATGCCATGATTGGCGGTGGAGAGATCGACGAGAGCTTCGCCCTGCTGGGCGGCTGATCCTTTCGCTGAAGATTGATCCCGGGTCTTTGCGCGGGTAGGCTGCGGGGTACGATTCTTTTATCCTCTTTCCATTCCATGGAGTTTCCGATGAGCCCCTCCCTGATGCTGACAATCCTCGGCGGCCTTTTCTTTACCACTGTCTGCGTTTCCTCCCCGGCGGAGGACAAGCCCGTTCCCGGCTCCCAGGTCGCTCGCGAGGTGAAGGTGAAGGCCGGCGGCAAGGAGGTGACCGTACGCTATTGGCAGTTTGTTCCGAAGGGCTATGACGGCAAGAAGAAGCTCCCGCTCATGCTCTTTCTTCACGGGGCGGGTGAGCGCGGCAACAACCTCGAAAAGGTCAAGCAGTGGGGGCCGCCCAAGCTCGTCAGGAAGAGAAAAGATTTTCCGTTTGTGTTGATCTCCCCTCAATGTCCCAAGGGTACCTGGTGGAAGGTCGAGGAGCTGTATCATCTGGTAAACCATGCCGCCGGTAAACTGAAGATCGACCGGCGTCGAATGTACGTCACAGGTCTCAGCATGGGCGGCTTCGGTAGCTGGAACCTGATGGACCGCTATCCCGGATTTTTTGCCGCGGGGGTGCCGATCTGCGGGGGAGGCAACGCCGCCGGCGCCAGGAACCTGGTGAACACTCCGATCTGGGCGTTTCATGGAGATGCCGATGGGGTGGTCAAGGCGGACCTCAGTAAATTGATGATCAAGGCGATCGAGAAGGCCGGCGGCAAGAAGGCGAAGCTGACCCTCTACCCGGGTGTTGGGCACAACTCCTGGAGCAGGGCCTATGCCAATGAGGAAGTCTACAAATGGCTCCTTTCCCACAAGACCTCCGGCTCCACGAAAAAATAAGTCTGCGGGTCCCCCTTCCTGCCCCCGATGGCTCGAAAAGAACGGAAAGCGGGTGTTCTTTTCATCTGCATCAAAAAGCGGCCTGAACCTCCCAGGAGGGTCTGGGAGGCCTGCTGGGCTGATTTTACAGGTGCTTGCGATTCTGTGGTGTCGGGCTGGATCGCCCATCTGCGTTGCCTTTGGCCTGCGCAAAGTGTACAAACGATGGTTCGTATATTGACGGTTACGACAAATGAATAGCGACAAGCAGAAAAACAACTCAGATCTCTCGCGCCGGCAGTTTCTCGTTCATTCCGCCGGTGTTGCGGGAGCTTCGATGGGGCTTCGTGCGACCCGAGCGGCGGATTCTTCCTGCTCTGAGGCCGAGGTCCGCCTGGGCTTCATCGGGCTTGGTGACCGGGGCCGACAGCTCCTGGGCGCCGCCCTCGCTTCCGCCAATGCCCGGGTTACCGCGCTCTGCGATGTAGATCCCTCCAGGCTCAAGCGCTCTCTTCAGATCGCCAGGGGGAGGGAAGACTCCGGGGCAGGGCCAAGGGGCTTTACGAATTACAGGGCCCTGCTTGATTGCAGGGATGTCGACGCGGTCGTCATCTCGACCCCCGCGCACCAGCATCTTCCCCATACCCTGACGGCGCTTGCCGCCGGGCGGCATGTCTACTGCGAGAAGCCCCTGGGGCTCACCGTGGAGGAGTGTCGGCAGCTGCGGCGCGCCTGCGCTGATGCCGAGGGGCGCGGCCAGATCTATCAATGCGGTCTCCAGCGGCGCTACAATCCGCGCTACCGGGAGAGTGTCCGGTATGTCCAGGGCGGCGAGCCCGGAAGAATTCTCTTCGTGCGGGCCCAGTGGCATGGGGTCGCCAGCTCGCGAAAGAACAAACCCTGGCTCTTTCGCCAGGAGAAATCAGGCGGCCTGGCCCTTGAGCAGGGAACCCATCAATTCGATGTCTTCAACTGGATCTTCTCCTCCACTCCGGTGGCGGCGGTGGCCCTTGGCGGCTTGAATCATTCCGCCGCCGCCGCTCCCCTGCAGAACACCATGGATCATTATGGAGCTGTCCTGGAATATCCCGGCGGCGCCAAGGTCCAGCTCAGCCACATGAACTTCTCGATTCCGGATCGCCGCTTTTCCGGTGCCTACGAGCTGGTGTTCTGCGAGAACGCCGGCGTAGACATCGCCAATGCCATGGTCTGGGATGCTTCCGGCAAGAGCCGCGAGCTGTGCCAGGCCCGCGGCAATGAGACCCGCCTGGCGATGGCATCCTTCCTCGAGAGCCTGCTCGATGGGAAGAGGCCCGAGGCCGACATCGAGGTGGCCTACCGCGCGACGCTCTCAGCTCTTCTCTGCGCCCGGGCTCTGGAGAGCGACGGCCGGGTCACCTGGGACGAGCTCGAGTCATCCTGAGGAGGAGCCGGAGCGGGCCATGAGGATCACCAGGGTTACCACCGGCGANGGCGATGGGGGAGACACGGGCCTGGGAGGNGGCCAGGTGGTGTCGAAGGACTCGCTGCGAATCGAGGCNCTCGGCGGAGNCGATGAATTGAACGCTCTCATTGGCCTGGCTCTCGCNGGAGAGCTCGCCGAGGATGTCGCTGAAGAGCTGGGCCTGGTTCAGAATGATCTCTTCGATCTCGGTGCGGATCTTGCCGTCCTCGAGACTGATAAGNCGGNCGAGGGCGCCTGCAGGATCGAGGGAGCGCAGGTCGATCGACTGGGGAATAAGATCGACANGTTGCAGCGGGANCTGGGTCCGCTGGAGGAGTTTATCCTGCCGGGGGGGGCGGCGGGCGCCGCGACCTTGCACCTGGCGCGCACGGTCTGCCGCCGGGCGGAGCGCGCGGCGGTCGCTCTCTGCAGGGAGGAGGCGATCGGCGCGCAGGTGATTC
>PAOC01000013.1 GCA_002708465.1 Planctomycetota bacterium | reverse complement strand
ACATGGCCAGCCTTCTCGGAAAAACCCGCATGGATGAGCTCGGTCTGGTTCCCGGCGCGGTTGCTTTTCTTGAGCGCGCCCTTGTCGACGAGGCCGGGGCGGCCCTGCTCCGCAGGCACGCAGGTTTAGATGAACTCTTCACCCCGGAGGGCTTTGCCGAATACGCCGCCGAGCTGATCCCCAGGATGCTCAACCCGCACCTCGGCGACCTGGTGGCCAGGGTGGCCAGAGACCCCGAGAGAAAGCTGGGGTGGAACGACCGACTCGTTGGAACACTCCGCCTGGGCATCGAAACCGGGGTGGACATGCCGCGCTTTGCCCTCGCAGCGGCAGCCGCGCTGCGTTATCTCGCCCCCTCGGCGGCAGACCCTGCGACAGCCCTGGAATGCATCTGGAAAAAGGACATGCCGCCGGAAAAAGAGGCCGCCGTAATTTGCCCTCTCATTGAAGCCGCCCATGAAAAGTTGAGTACTGCGAGGGTCGAAGATCTTTTTACTTCGCCCGAAGTCTTCGATTCGTAGATAATCCCTCCTGCGGAAAATCACCCCAGAGAGCGAAAAAAATGGCTCACCCAATCCTGATGCCCAAAGCCGGACAGAGCATGACCGAGGGCAAGATCGTCACCTGGCTGAAAAAAGAAGGCGACCCTGTCGAGAGAGGCGCGCCTCTGCTCGAAATCGAAACGGACAAGGCCAATCTTGACGTCGAGGCGACCGAGGAGGGCATCCTGCGCCTGATCGCGCACCAGGAGGGCGAGACCATTCCCGTGCTGACCGTCATCGGCGTCATCGGCGAACCTGATGAAGAAATTGATCTCGATGCCCTGCGAAGCCAGCATGAGAAGCCGGCGGAGGAGACGAACGAAACCGAAAAAAAAGCGGCGGCCCCCGCTCCCGCTGAAAAACCCCGCCCCCTGAAGGCGGCGAAGACCGAGGGGGAAGAGAAGAGCTCGCCGCCGCAAGCGGCTGCGGCCGGAGCCTCAGCCTCGGTGACAATCGTCCGCCAGCCCGCCCCGAGACTGGATGACGGCAGGCGGGTCGCCGCCTCGCCACTGGCCAGGCGGCTTGCATCAGAACGTGGAGTTGACATCCGCTCTCTGGAGGGAAGCGGCCCTGGCGGCCGGATTCTCAAGCGCGACGTCGAGCAGGCGCCGACAAATGGACAGACGGGCGGAGCCGCGCCGGCCGCACAGTTCACCTACCCCGAGCCTGTAAAGAGGCCGCCCGCGAAGGTGGCCCTCGACGGTATGCGCGGAGCCATCGCCAAGGCTCTCCAGCACTCCAAGAGCACCATTCCTCATTTTTATACGACCATCGCGATCGACATCTCCGAAGCTCTGGCGCTGAAGACCTCCCTGGCAGCCAACGGTGTCCGGGTGACGATCAATGATCTCGTCCTGAGAGCCTGCGTGCTCGCCCTGACCGATGAGCCCGGAGTCAACTGCCGTGTAGCAGAGGATCACATCGAGTATCCCGAGGAAATCAACCTGGGCATCGCCGTCGGCAATGACGACGGCCTGGTGGTGCCGGTAGTCCTCGGCGCCCAGGCCCATGACCTGGAAGCTCTCGCGGCCGAGACCGGGAGAGTCATCGAGCAGGCCAGGGCGGGCAAGCTCACCGGCAGCGGCCAGGGTACCTTCACGATCTCCAACCTGGGGATGTTCGGTATCGAGTCCTTCACCGCCATCATCAACCCTCCGGAGGCGGCCATCCTTGCCGTTGGAGGAATTCACCAGGAGGCGGTTCCGGCCGGCGACGGATTCGTATCCAGACCGCTACTCAGGGTGACGCTGTCCTGTGACCATCGGGCCATCGATGGATTCATCGCAGCCCGGTTCCTGTCGCGTATCCGGTTCTTACTCCAGACCGCGAGGCTCTGAGAGCGACGGCTCGAAGACCGGCTCCTCCCTGAGAGCTCGATGGAGCTCGGCAATCCCGCCGCCCACCACGAGCCGCAGCGGCAGGCCCAGGCAACGCTGCAGCTCTTCGTGCACCAGGGCGCGAAGCTCCCCGGGCGAAGGCAGCCTGTCAACGGGCAGCTCCTTTTGAAGACTCGTAACTCCCGCATCGGAAATCCCGCAGGGAACGATGTCCCCGAAACCCCTGAGATCATTCCTGAAGTTGAGCGCGAAACCGTGGGAGGTGATCCAGCGATTGCAGCGCACTCCCATGGCGGCGATCTTTCGCGGCGGCGAGCCAGCGATCCAGACACCTGTCCGCTCCTCAATCCGGACACCCTCCAGGCCAAGCCGGCCCAACACTCCGATAATCCCGTCTTCGAGAGTGCGCAGGTAGAGATGGATATCTCTACGGCAGGACGTGTCATCCAGGTCGACAACGGGATAGCCGACCAACTGCCCAGGCTCGTGGCAGGTAATATCGCCTCCCCTTGGAGTCTGGACAACAGCCACTCCGCCAGCCTCGAGGTCCTCTGGCCGCAGAAGCAGGTGATCTGACCCGCCGGAGGTTCCCAGGGTGATCGTTGGCGGATGCTCCAGCAACCAGAGGAGATTTTCAAGACTCCCCTCCTGCCGTAACCCGACCAGGATTTCCTGGACCGACACCGAATACCGATAATCAACGAGCAAACTTTCGCCGGGTCCGGGGCAGTTAGCGTGAATACTCATAGCGGGTTATGATATCATGACTCGATTACCGTCTGAACGCGTCCGCTGGAAGTTACAGCGGGAGAATCCCACGGCATTTTTGCAGATCCCGNGTAAAAAAGTGGCAGAAAAGAACGACAAACAGGAAGACTCCGGTCTGAAGCCCAAGGATCCGGACTCGCCTGCGCGNAAATCCNGCCTGAACATCTTCCAGATCGGCCTCATCGCGATGCTCGCANTCATCATGTTGAGCATCTTCCTGTCGAAAAATAAGAATGAAGCCNACCTGAACCAGTTCCTCGAGCACCTCGATGCGGGNCACTTGAANTGGGTTCAGCTCGAGGACGAAGAATTTGTCGGCGTGATGCAGATCCCGGANGACTACAAGCCCTCCNCNGTGGCNCCNGNNAGCAAAGNCGATGNCNGAGAAACNAAAAGAAGNCGGNAANGACAAGCTCGACATNACCCGCGCCCCCTTCGTAAACGAGCTTCCCTCCGGAGAGCCCTTTCGCTTCACCACCCCCGCGATCAGAAACCCGCAGAAGAGAAAAGAAATCCTCGATCTTCTCCAGGAAAAAAACATCCCGACGAAGATCGTCTCATCCTCCGGGTTCTGGTCCAGCATACTCATCTGGGTGTTCCCCTTCGGTCTGATCATCTTCCTGTGGATCATGATGATGCGCCAATCCGGCCAGATGGGGCGAACCGCTATGTCCTTCGGNAAGACCCGCGCAAAGATGGCGGGAGAGTCCGANGACAAGGTAACCTTCGCTGATGTCGCCGGCTGCCCGGAGGCCAAGNTGGAGCTGATGGAGGTCGTCGATTTTCTCAANNNGCCCGAAAAATACCAGACCCTCGGCGGCAGGATGCCCAAGGGGATGCTTCTCGTAGGCCCCCCCGGCACCGGCAAGACCCTCATGGCCCGCGCGGTTGCCGGCGAAGCGGCAAGGCCCTTCTTCCAGCTCAGCGGATCTGATTTCGTCGAGATGTTCGTNGGAGTCGGAGCCTCACGGGTANGAGATCTCTTTGAGCAGGCCAAGGGCAAGGCTCCCTGTATCGTCTTCGTCGACGAGCTGGATGCGGTAGGCCGTCATCGCGGCGCCGGGCTNGGCGGNGGTCANGATGANAGGGAGCAGACNCTGAACCAATTGCTTGTCGAGATGGACGGCTTTGACACGACCTCGGGAGTTATCTTCCTGGCCGCGACCAATCGTCCGGACGTCCTGGATCCCGCGCTCTTGAGGCCGGGAAGGTTTGACCGCCAGATCGTCATCGATGCGCCCGACCTGGAGGGCCGAAAGGCGATTCTCGAGGTTCACGCCAAGAACAAGACCCTCTCAGACNATATCGACTTCGCCCTGATCGCCGCGAACACCTCCGGCTTTACCGGAGCGGATATCGCCAACCTTCTCAACGAGGCCGCCCTGATGGCGGCCAGGAAGAACGCCACAGAGATCACCCAGGCGGAGCTGGACGAAGCTGTTGAACGCGTGATCGCCGGCCCGGAGCGCCGCAGCAGAAAGCTCGGNAAAGAAGAGCTCGAAAAGGTGGCCTACCACGAGGCCGGACATGCCCTTGTCGCCGCCTTGTGCGAGAACGCTGACCCGGTCAGAAAAATATCGATCATTCCCCGCGGTCACGCCGCTCTTGGCTACACGATGCAGACCCCTGAAGAAGACCGCTACCTGACAAGCAAGCCTGACCTCCTCGACAGGCTCAAGGGGCTCCTGGCCGGCAGAGCTGCCGAGCTCCTCGTCTTTGAGGAGCTCTCCACCGGAGCCTCAAACGACCTTGAACGCGCGACCCATATTGCCAGGAGCATGGTCTGTCGTTTCGGTATGAGCGAAAAACTCGGGCCGGTCGTCTACGGAAAAGATACCCAGCAGGTATTTCTTGGCAGAGATATGACGCAGGAAGAGCGCAACTTCAGCGAGAAGACGGCCCAGGATATCGACGATGAGGTCAGGANGCTGATCGCNAGCGCCAACGAAGAGGCTATGACGATCCTGGAGACCAACAGGATCTGCCTCAACCGGATAGCGGAAACCCTCCTCGAGAAGGAGGTCATGCAGGGCGAAGACCTCGACAGCCTGCTCAAGGAGATNCTCGGTGAAGATGCGCTGCCGCGAGCGAACGGCCGGACCGGAGCTTCGATGCCGAGCCCGCCGGCGCCGGGAGTCGAGGTGGGTGATGCAGAAGAGACCTCCAACCCCGCGGCCTGAACCACGCGACCGCGGCAATAGCCCTGCTCCCACTGCCAGCCCCATGGCCCCTGGCTGANAATCCACGNCNTCCNTCAAGCGGNCCAGANGNCNGGCCCTCGNCNGGACGNACGAACCCCTCCCGGCTCAGATGNCCTCTGAGCCTCGCTCNCCAGTCCTGATCCGNATGACATCCTCGAGCGCCTGCACAAANATCTTGCCATCGCCGATGGTACCTTCNGGACCNGTTCGNCCTCCGCGGATAATCGCCTCGATGGTTGGCTCAACNAACTCCTCGTTCACAGCNATATCGAGCCGGACNTTGGGCANCAGNTTCACCTCGTANTCGTGACCCCGATANACCTCGGTGTGGCCCTTNTGTCTCCCGAGCCCCTTGACATCGCNCACCGTCANGCGAAAGACCTCAACCTTNCTGAGNGCNTCCTTGACGGCTTCCAGCCGCGCCGGCTGAACAATTGCAGTTATAAGTTTCATCGGAGCCTGCTCTTGCCTTTCTAAAAACCTCCGAGANCAGTCAAGCCCGCTTNCAGGAGCTTGAGGCGACGCTAACGCGCCATACAAACCATCCCCAACATAATCCGCAGGCTCGCAGGGGGCAAGTCATTAACCCCCGCCAGGAGGAGGCATCTTGACCCTTGCGATCAGCTCTTTCTCTATCCTGGCCATTCGCTCCCGGCTCTCGATCTTTTTTCCATCAGAATCAAGAACGTAAAAAACGCCCCTGGCGCGGCTGGCGATCGTCGAGATCTTCGCCGCACGCACATCCAGGCCGAGCTGACTGAGAACGCTGGCCTCGTCGTGCAAGAGTCCTGTGCGATCTCCCGCGTTGATCTCGATCACGGTGCAGGCCTCCGAGATCGAATTATTATACTTTACCGAGGGGCCGTAGAGCGGNCGCGGGTGCTTCAGCATGGGACTGTAGCGATTTGTCTTCCGCCAACGCTTGATGAGAACCTCAACATCCTCCTCGCCCGCGNNCACCGCCTCCANCTTCGNGCGGATATTCTCGATNCTCGACTTTACGGGNACCCCGGTCTCATCTGCGACCTCGACATGGAATAGATCAACAGCCACCCCGTCACTTCGAGAGAAGACCCTGGCTCCCAGCACGTTGAGACCCTCGGAGTAGAGAACCCCGGTAATATCTGAGACCAGGCCNTTGCGGTCCCCCCAGCAGATCGTGATCTCGTGAAAATCAAGGAAGCTGTCCTGTCGAATCTGCGCCTTCCCCGTCTCCTGCAGCGCGGCCACCATATCGACATGAACCAACATTCTCTCCGGAACGATCTCTCGTCGATAAGAAGGCGTCCCGATCGACTCGCAATGTTCCTTCACTCGGCTCATGGCTTCCGCCTCGAGCCCGGAGGCCGTGAGCTCCTCATCGAGACTTTGCTCGAGGGGCTCCCCCCCCCTCATATACTCCAGCGTGCGCTCGTAGAGATCCGAAAGCTGCGCTCCTTTCCAGCCGGTCCAGACTCCCGGGCCAACGCTGCTGATGTCTACATAGGTCATCAGGTAGAGCATCTTGAGCCTCTCCTCGGAGCCAACGAGGCGGGCAAAGGATTCAATAACGCCGGCCTCGGAATAATCCTGGCGCTCGGAGACCTTGAACATCCGCAGATGACGGTAGACCAGGAATTCAATCGTGTCCGCCGTCTCTTCAGCCAGGCCAAAGCGCTCACAGATCAGCCCAGCAGCGTCCGATCCGCTGACCTCGTGGTTCCCCTCGAAGGCCTTGCCGATATCATGAAGAAGCAGGGCCAGGCGCAGGGGAACCGGATCCCGAAGGCTCTGGAAGATCTCCCTAAAGGGCCGGCCCTCCTCCGTCACATCCTCTCGCTGGAGCGAATCCAGCTTCTCGAGTGTCCTCAGGGTGTGCTCATCAACAGTGTAGTGATGATGACCACCGAAATTAACTAACCCCTCCAACCCGGAAAACTCGGGGATGATCCTGCTGAGCACTCCGGTCCGCCGCATCCCCCGAAGAACCTTGGAGACGCCGGATTCTTCGCGAAGAATCGACAGCAGCACCCGGTTGATGACCATCGAGCGCGTGAAATCGATCTCGTCATCCGCCAGCCGGTCGCGAATCCATTCACGTAATTCCTGGCTGAGGGGACAATCGAGACGATGCGCCTCAACAAAGAAACCGACGATCTCCTCGGCTATAGATTCCGCCGGAGGCTCAACCCTCAGGTAGAGCTTGCCGTTGTAAAACCGCAGATAGGAGCCAACCGGGTTGACGAAGAACCTGCGCTTGAGGCGCTGGCCCAGGGGCAGATCCGCTGAGGCCTCTATATAGTATTTCAAGAACTGGTAGGTATTACGCGCATGGTAGAAATAATCAGCCATGAGTCCTTCGACCGAACGGCGCCCATCCCCATCGTAGACGAGGTTCTTCGCCACCTGCCGGACAGATTCATTTTCGAGTATCTCCTGTCGTCCGCCGGTCAGGAAATGCAGCTCGCAGCGCACCCTGAGATAGAAGACGTAGGCCTCTCGCAGGCTGATGACTCGCTCGGGAGAAACAACGCTCTTCGGGCTGAACCCCTCGAACCCGCTGCTGCCATTGCGGATGTTTTCCACCCAGAGAACACGCTGAATATCCCGAAGAGCCCCCACCCCATCCTTGAGATGGGGCTCCAGGATATAGATGGTCCGCCCCTCGGTGTCGAGCGAAACCCGGATCTGCTCAATCTTGCTGGCGGCAAACTTTGAGCCTTCCTTGCGACGGTACCTGTCGACGACGCTGGAAAGGAACCGTTTGTACAGCCGCCGGCTGCCCGCAACCAGGCTGTTCTCCAGCAGGGTCGCACCGGTGATGGGATTGTCGACCATGTACTCATAACATTCAGCCAAGGTCCGAACGGAATGACCCAGGTCAAAGCCGCAATCCCAGAGAAGGGTGACGAACCTCTGGATCTCAGCATCATGGGCGCGCGATTCTCGAAGGATGAGGATGTCCAGATCTGAGTAGGGACAGAGCTCGCGGCGGCCGTAGCCTCCTACCGCGACCAGGGAGATGTCCTCTCCTGCGGCAAACTGCCGCTCGAAAAGATCTGCCAAGACACAGTCCATGTCAGCGGCGTAGGAACCGACAACCTTGAAAGGATCCTCTCCTGCGCGGTGCTTCTGAAGCGCCGACTCGAAGTAGCGGGCCACGGCAGCCCTGGTCTTCTCGATAATGGTTGGAGATTCCGACATGGAATGGAGAGGAGGCTTTCCTCGCAAGAGAGTGGAAAATGAAAATGCTCCCAGCTGCCCGATAGGGCCAACCGGCCGGGGCCGAGTATGGCATACTCTTTTCGCAGCAATCAAGCGCCCCTGCTTGCAGCCCTCTTTTCATGGGTGTCCCCCGGGTGTTAGATTGCCCGGTCAATGATCACTGGAAAAGACTCATGAGCGTCACCATAGCGATTGTAGGGTGTCTCGACACCAAGGGTGAGGAGATGGCCTACCTGCGGGATGTGATCAAGGCGGCTGGAAGCGGCGCCTGGGTAATAGACACCGGGGTTCTCGGACCGCCCGCCTTCGAGGCGAACACCCCGCGCGAGGCCGTCGCCGAGGCGGGAGGATCCTCCCTCGAAGAGCTGATCGTGCTCTGTCTCGGCGGTCCCATCAGCGAACCATCCGATGCCCAGTGCATCCTTCAGAACACCAGCGCGATCGATGGCTTCTTCGGGGCATCATCCATCGAACGCCTGGCGACAGAGCCGGCCATCCGCGACCAGGCGGCCGCCTTCAAACAAATCACCTTCTGAAGGGGCTGGGGCGTCGCTGAAAAAAACCGGAAGGCCCGCGCAGGCTGTTGCCGAGGGTCTCTTCGAGGTCGCCAAGAAGCCGCCGCTCGTGACGCAAAAGCATGCGTCCGCCATAGGAATGCTGGTGAACGCGGCGGATCATCTCTCGGGAATTTTCCTGCTGCCCGATCTCCCAATAGGCCAGGGCAAGGTAGAGATAATGAGCCGCGTAATTGGGAGGAAAGCTCGGGGAACGAAGCCCAAGGCGGGAAAGTAGGTCGAATTCCTCTCCAGCTTCATCGCAAAGCTGATCGAGATAGTCCGGATCGGAGACTGCTGACCGGAGGAACTCAAAGGCCTCCTTCGTTTCCGATCTTNGAAAATGAACCCACCCCAGCGTATTGAGGACGGCCTGGTTCCTGCACTCGAGCGCGTGAGCTTTCCGTGCAAAAGTGAGCGCCAGCCCGAGATCTTTTCCCCGCAACGCCCTGAACCAGGCAGCCTGGTTCAGAAGCGNCAGGCTCTCTCCCTTCTCCCCCATCGCCGCGTCGACAAGCTCGATCAGCCTGTCAAGCAGAAGCTCAACCTCTTCGCAATAGCCGCGCTCAGAATAGACCGCGTCGTATATGCTGAAGCCGGCCNCGGCCTGGAGCTCAGGGTCCTCCAGGGGCTGGCTCTCCCAATAGCGNATAGCCTCCTCAGGACGCCCCGCCTCAGCCTCCTGTACGACGATGCTCAAACCGGCCCGGTCGCCGCCCAGTGAACGCGCCCGCAGGCGCCCGGCCGCCGCGGCATCCGCATCCCCGCGAGCCTGCGCGGCATGAGAGCGCCAGAGCTGCCAGGACCAATCCATGAACGGNCAGGCGATTCCATAGACCCCCAGGCAAAAGGTGAAAACACATACCGTCACCGCGACAACTCCCTTCCTGCCCATGCCGGTTTCCTGCTGAGCTGGCGGNCGGCTGAAAAAAAACAGCGCGGCGAAGACCCCGGAAAAGAGCCCTCCGAAGTGAGCCGAGTCAGCGATGTCGACTCCCGANGATTCCCATATAAAAGATTCAAAGAGAAANAGGGAGCCGATCACCAGGAGCCAGCAATAGAACCGCAGCCCCAGNTCCAGGTGCCCATCTTCCTTCCGGCCCATGCGGCAGGCCAGGTACATCCCGAGAAGACCGCAGAGAGCGCCGGAGGCNCCGATGCCGATTCCCCCGCTCGCGACAGCCTGGTAGGTAAGTGANCCCAGCAGGGCAAAGGTCAAATAGCAGGCGAGATAACGCCACGGNCCCAGCCATCTNTCGATGGCTTTTCCAAAGAGAANGATGCCCATCAGGTTGCAGCCGAGGTGGAGCCAGTGGGCGTGAAGGAAGCTGCAGCTAAGAAGCCGCCAGAGCTCGCCCTCCCAGATCTTCGAACGATCCTGGCCCAGGTTTTCAANCGCCCAGAAGCTCGCTGAGGCGCCCAGGGTCTCCTGGACGACATGAGCCGCGACCAGGACGAAAGCAATGGCGAAGGTCGCCAGCGGATAGGGTTTCCTGACCCAGGGCTTCCCGGTCTTCTTTGAAGGNTCCCCCTCCACGCCATCCTCTTGCTGAAAAGAGGCCTCTTGCTGAAGAGGATCGAATGAAACTCCAGGCNCTGGCTGGCTGATNGGCTCCTGCGATGACAAGACGAGACTCTCCTGGAGTTCAGATTTACGACACCAGGGCGGCCAGGGGAAAAACCGCCGGCCTTATCTTAACAGCGGAACCNGAATCTTTCCGAAACTTCCTGNAATCNGCCGTAAGTGGCTACGCGAGATCAGTTAGCGCAGTCGAGACCATCTCCCCCGGGGTCTGGACCGAGCGCGGGATAGGGCGCCGCGGGGGCGGGCCCGCCGCGGAACATATGGTCGAGCAGCCTCACCGCATCGGTGATGTTCAGAGTCTCGTCGTCGTTGATGTCGGCAGCATCGCCGCAGGGAAGTTCCGCTCCGNGGAAAAGATGGAAGACGATCTTCACCGCGTCACTGACNTCGACCCNGCCATCTCCGTTTGAATCACCCCGAATGAACTGNGCCGGCGGCGGCGTGATATTGAAATCAACTGCGTTGGAGACCTGTGCATCCACGTTGCGGGCCGTGACCCGGACCAGGCCAACACCATCCGGTACCCGCGCGCTGATGACGCCGGCATTGCCTCCCTCGTCGAAACTGACCGATGGCGACTCCGTATCACCGAAGAAAACCCGGACCCCATCATGGAAACCCGTTCCCGTGATGGAAATATTATCGCCCGCAGGCGCGCGGGCTGGATCCAGCATGGTGATGACCGGGGCGTCCCACTCGGCGTTGGTGTTGGTGACGCTGATCGTCTCGGTGCCGACGATATTCCCGCGGCGATCGAAGCCGATCAGGTTGAGCTCGTTGAGACCCGGATGCAGCTGGATGTCGTTGATCCGCCAGGTCGTCATGGCGGGAAAGTCCGTCTCGTAGTATTCCTCGTTGACTAGGATCTGGCCAACTCGTACCGAGGCGTTGCCCGCGAGATCGACGGTGAAATCGTCAACTGAGAANTTCCGGCCGCTGTTGGTGGTGATCCTGAACGGCGTGCTGATGACGCTCGAGATGCGGCTNCGGAGCGAAGACGCCCGCTGGTCAATGTACCCGCCCGGCTGGCCGACGCTGGTATTGCCCATCCCGATAGCGCTGAGGCGCTGCATATAGGGAGNNAGNCGAGCGGAGGTAAACCAGCTCTCGTCGCCATTGACCATCTCATCCAGGATCCCGTACCACATCCGCTTGATCGCGGGACGGTTCATCAGGCGATGGACCTCGCCGAAGCCGCCCGGATTGAAGGCTGAGTTGGGAGAGCTGGGGATCAGGAAGGAGCTGGTGCTGCCGTAGGTAAGCTCCATATCCCACGCCAGGAGACAAAATCTTCCATCGATCCCGGGACGGTAGAGATAACAGTTCTTGCCCCGGTTGGCGCCCCAGGTGTCCCAATCATCGGTGTTGAGCCGCACAGCCCAGATGCGCAGCATCTCCTCTACATTGACGATATCCCAGACGACCTCGTCAAAGACCGCGTTGCTGGTCTGGGAGGGGTCCANNACCCGGGCCANCTCGATGAGGCTGCTGAAATCATCTTCACCGTTCTTGGCNCGCAGGCCGAAGAACCAGCGATAGTTTTCCTTNTTCTCNCCGTTGCCGTCACTGCGCGGACTCGAAGGAGGATATCGCACCGNGGCATTGGTATTACCCGCCCGGCCGCCGCTGTCGTTGATGACAAAGCGNTCATCNACCTCGAAGAAATCACCATCNTCATCCCCCGGAAACCATAGCGAGAGGTACTGCACGTCCGGAACCCAGGTGTGCTCGAGGGTGTTGGTGGTGCGGGAGTTGAGCTGCCAGCGGACCATCGTCTGGATCTCCGAATACGGAGTGCCCTCCGTCCCCTGGTTGTGCCTGATGAGATAGTGGGAGATTCTCTCGCGGGCGTTGTTTCCGCTGCCGTGATGATTGTCGAGNTTCATCTTCCGAATTCTCTCATGCAGGAGATCATCACGCGGCATGACCGCCCTGAAGCTGCCGCCCCANCCTCCCCGCGCGAAAGGACTTCCCGAGAACCGGGTCGCGGAGCCGTAGTAGAGGCGAGAGCCGCCGTAAACGAAGGTGCCCGGAACAAGATCATTCGACTGCTGCCTGCGGCTTCCTATGCGCGATTCATCTGCATCGGTCANCCAGAACCGGTAGCTGTGGTAGTTGGTCGANGGNAGCCTCTGATCATGNCGATAGATCAGGTAGCGTTCATCGTTGCGGCTGATNGCGNTGGGNTTGAGAACCAGCGGATGGGTTCGNTCCGNGATATCTACCGGGTACCTCCCCTGCCGGCCGCCTTCATCTTCGGCTGTGATGAAGAAGATGATCTTCGTCCCCATCGAACGACCCGGGATGGTGCCGCTGTAGAGGTCGCCGCCGCGGTGGGTCATGTTCGCCGTGGAAGGAGACGCNGAGGGGTTGTTGGATGAGTAGCGCAGGCGAACATTGCCCACCCCGTCCGCATCACTGACCCTGGCGTAGACCGTCACCGCCTCGTTCGCTCCAGGAACCGGCGGGTCCTGCCAGACATCTCTGATGACAGGGCCGAGGTTCGCGCTNCCCGTCTCTTCGATCAGCCGGCGAGTGACGCTGTTGATCCGTCCCGGGGTTCCGAGGTTCTCAGGCACCGCCAGGCGATGGGATTTCGCCATGGCGTGCTGGTAGCCATGCGTCAGGATGGTCTGCGAGCCGATGACCCAGCGCGCATCGAAGGAAATCTGCAGATCCTCATTGGTGTTCAGGTTCGCCAGGCCGAAGCCGCCCGAGGGCGTCTCGAGTCGGTTGACCTTGTTGTCGCCGCGCCCGGCGGCGACGACCTTCAGCGAGCCGCTTCCCGCGATCGGATCGATGGTCGTCCTGCCGCTTCGCCAATGGGTACCCTCTATCATCCAGCCGCGGGTGTTCGAGTTGAAGTCGCCGTTACCAAGCTGCTCCGCTCCATCGACAAAGGTCGTGGTCCGGTCAACAAGGCGGGGAATGAAGCTCAGATCTGAGCTGGTGAGATTGCCGTTGTGAACCTGCACCGCGAGAACGTTCTCGCCGAGCCGCAGGACCGCGCCGGGGTTCTCCAGGGTTCGCTCCACCAGCGTAGGCTCGCCGGCGCCCGAGGCCGGCGCGTCCCAGTCGGGGCTGTTGACGTTGTAGGAGGCGACCTGGCCCCCGTTGATATAGGCGTAGAAGCCATCATCGATGGTGATCGAGAGGATGAGCTCGTTGATGTCCTCGATA
>PAOC01000068.1 GCA_002708465.1 Planctomycetota bacterium | reverse complement strand
GATTACCGGCGCGGATGTCATCTACAGGGTCGATGATTCCGATCCCGAAGAAATAGCTCCACAGGCGGTTGACGAAGCTGCGGGCAAAGTAAGGATTCTTTGACGATGTAATCCAATTGGAAACCAGGGCGCGACGGGTACCCTCCTTCACCGTCACCCCTTTATGTTCGTAGGGGAACTCGGGCGGAGCCTGCCTTCCGTTGGGGTATTTCACATCACCATCTTTCTTATCGAAGATGATCTCCTCGCTTCCGCCGGTAGCAGTAAAGCCGGCATTCGGAAGGTTCTTCGCCCCTGGAGCGTTCTTTCGGCCGACCTGCGCGAAGAACGCAGAGAGCTCCCAGTAATTCTTCTGGGTCCACCTCTCGAAGGGATGGTCGTGGCACTTGTTGCAGCTGAAACGGATGCCGAGGAAAAGCTGGGTCGTGTTCTCCATCACGGCCTCGGGAGAACGAAGAACCTTGTAATAGGAGGTCGGTGGGTTCTTGATCGTCGATCCCTCGGAATTCAACAGGGTGGCCACGAACTTGTCGTAAGGAATGTTGCTCGCCACCGAGCCTCGAACCCAGGCCTGCAGAGACTTGGCTCCCTGGCCCCCGAGCCACTTCTTGTTGACCTGGAGAAGGTCCGACCACTTATTGGTCCAGAAATCAACGAACTCCGGACCGCCGATCAGGCGGCCGACCAGCTCGTCCCGCTTTGCCTTCGGCTCCCGCCGATCGAGAAGGAAGGTACGGACTGTCTTTACATCGGGAATGGTGCCGGTGAGGTCAAGGTAGACCCTGCGCATGAACTCCGCATCGGTGGAGAGCGCGCTGGGAAGGCTCTTGATCTTGCGAAGCTTCACGTAGATGTGGGTGTCGATGTAATTGAATTCAGGCACGTCATTCCATGCGTACCCGGAGCGATCGCCCATGACAAAGGTCGGCGCGGCCGCGTAGCGCCCCTCGTAGCGGACGAGCACCGCGATCTCTCCGCGACGAACGGCCGTAACGATGCCCCCATCATCAACCGTCGCGATGTCCGTGTCGCTCGAGCTCAGGAAGGCCTCATGGCTCACATCGCGGACCTTTCCATCGCTGAAGGTCGCTATCGCCGCCATCTGCTGCCGCATCCCCGGCAGCGCCAGCGTCACCTCTTTAGGAAAAACCTCGAGGCTGACGACCCTGGGAGCATCGAGGTCCAGGGCGACCCCTGCCCCGACCCATGATTTCAGCAACGAGTAATACGGCGAATCAGCCTCGGTGCGTACCGCGCCAACGTGGGGCACGGTACCAGTGATCTTCATCAGGAACAGGCTCTTGTCGGGCGCGGCACGGTTGAAGCGGCGGCCCTCGAGGTCGTCGGTGAGGGCGACATGATCCCAGAGCGGATCGTAGCCGCGCAGGGAGAGCTTGAAGCCGTTCTTGCCCTTCTGTGAGCCGTGGCAGACGCCGGAGTTGCAGCCCAGGCGCGCAAGAAGAGGCATGACGTCCTGGACAAAGCTGACCTCATAGGGCGCCTCCANGCCACTCACCTTGACGGGCAGCTCGGCACTCTGTCCGCCGAGAGAAAACACCAGCTTCCCCTCCCCATCCTTGAGCCCNGAAACCTTGCGGCCANCGGANACCTTGACAAGCTCCGTGGAACCCTCGACCTTCGCCAGGCGCGTAACGTCGACTTTTCCCAGCCCCTCGACCTCCGCCGTGACGAGCANCTGCCTGTAGACGTAACGGTCCCCAAGAGCCACCTCCGCCGGGAACAGGCTCAGCGAGGTTACCTTGGCTCCTTCCGGAAGACCGACCGGCTCTCCTTCGGCGGCTGCTTTCCCGGAGAAAACCGCAAGAAACGCCAAGACGAGCACCGACTGGCTAAATTTCATTTTCAAACCCATTTAAAGTCCCGTCCTTCAGTTGTTTTTCTTTCGCTTCGAAGCCACTACTCCGGCTCACCCCGCCGCCTTCAGGGGCACCGGAATCAACTCCTTGATGATCTTGCCTGAGGCCGCGTCGATGAGCAGGACCTTGCCCTGGAANCCGGCCGCGGCGACTGTTTTTCCATCGTGGTTGAAAGCGCAGGTGTAGATACCCCCGGCGGNCTTNACCTCCCANAGCATCTTGGCATCACCCTCCTGGTAGACTCGTACCAGGCCCTCGCCATCCTTGCTGCTGCCGACCACGATCCTCCCCCCATCAGCGCTGTATTCGGTCGAAAAGATGCGGCCGGGAACCTTGGCGAAGTTCCTGATGAGGTTGAAGTCGTCGCCTATCTTCCTGGCTTTCTGCCGGAACATTCTATAAATCTTCGGCGTTCCGTCGGCCCCGCCGATCAGGAGTTCATCCTTGCCCGGATGCCGATCGATCGAGATGAGCCCCCCCTTGAGGGCGCCCGGCGTGATGCTGGTGATGTTGTCGATGAACTGCTGGGCATCGACCTTCATCAGCTTCATCGAGCGGTCCCGGCTCACCGAGATCAGGTGCGATGAATCCTTCGAGAAAACCGTATCAAGCACCCAGTCGTTGTGCGCACCGTTGAAGAAAACCTGCTTCCCCGTCTTGCTGTCAATAGCGCGAAGGGTATTGTCGGCGGCGCCGAAGGAAACCAGCTTTCCATCATGGGACCACTTGACGCCATAGAGCGTATCAAAGGTGGATGGCGCGGAAACCTTGAGCTTTCGAGCCTCCACGTCCCAGACCTGGACCTCGCCGCGGCGGGCGGGAAGCCCGCCGGCGACCGCCAGCCTCTTTCCATCAGGGGAAAAAGACAGAGCCTGGATTCGCTGGGCGACCCCTACCAGGCGCGCCTCCAGGGCCGAGCCATCCGCCTTGTGCAAAAGTACCTCGTGGTAACCTGAGACAGCCAGGTACTTTCCATCGGAGGAGAAATCCAGGCCGGTGATAACCGGCAGCGCCTGGTACTGCGGAGGGTTCCCGGGGCCGATGTTGTCCTTCGCCCCCTCCGGCGTGTCATCCTTCGCCCCCTCGAGGATCCAGCGCTTGATCATTCCGACCTCCGCGCCGCTCAACGGCTCGCCTTTCTTGGGCATCGACGGCGCCTTTTCCCCCCGGGGAATGATCTCCTTGTAGAGAAGACTCTCCGCGGGCTTGCCGGGAATGACGACCTTCTCGTCATCGTGAACAGCCTTGATCAGTTGGCCGTAATCGGCAAGCGCGATCTTCCCCGAGGCTTTCGCCGGCTGGTGACAACCCTGGCAGGACTTGACGAGGATCGGGCGCACCGCGCTGTAGTAGCTCACCGGCTTCGCCGCCGCTTCCTCCCCGGCGATGGCGGGCAGGCAGCAGACAACCGATAAAAAAAACGCGCCGAGGGAAAAGGGGTTCCCGTCCTTCATAATGTGAAATCCGTCCGTTGATCCAGGGGGTGCTTTTCAGGCAAAGAGGTCGAGAACCGCCTCGCCCTTGACAAGCTCGCGAGGCTGGTTGAGATGGTTGTAAACCAGCGTCCTGGGATTGATGCCTACCGCATGGTAGATCGTCGCCAGGAGATCCGTGGGATGAACCGGGTTCTCCACGGGAGCCGAGCCCGTCTCATCGGACTTGCCGTAGACATAGCCGCGCTTGATGCCGCCACCGGCGACGATGGAGGTGAAGCAATAGGGCCAATGGTCCCGCCCGTTCTTGTCGTTGCCGTTGCCAGAGGTTGAAATTCCCATCTTCGGGCTGCGCCCGAATTCGCCGACAACGACCACGAGGGTCTCATCGAGAAGCCCCCTGTCATCCAGGTCTCCGATCAGGCCGGCGACACCGGGGTCCAGCATGGGTCCTGAAAGCTTTTTCATCCGATCCGGCAGCCCCTTGTGGACATCCCAGGAGTGCCGGTCCGAGTTGGCGACCTTGGGCCAGTTGATCTGGACGAAACGCGTCCCAGCTTCAACGAGGCGGCGGGCGAGAAGACAGCTCTGGCCGAAGGTGGTCCGTCCGTAGCGGTCACGGATGGCAGCCTTCTCCTCCTTGAGATCGAAGGCCGTACGCGCGCGGCCGGAGACCACGAGACTCAGGGCCTTCTGCGTATACTTATCGAGATCAAAATGATCAACCGCCTTCGAGAGGGCTGGCATACCGCCATTGATGAGGTTGAGCAGGCGCTGGCGCCTCGACATCCGCATGCTGCTGAGCTCCGGGCGAAGGGCCAGGTCGCCGGCGTTGATCTTGTCCATCTTAGAGTTGTCGAGGTCATCGCCCGGGGGATAGAGATAGAACGGATCGTAGGCACGGCCGAGGAAACCCGCGGTACCTGCCTTACCGATCACGCCGCTTTCCTGCAGCGGCCGCGGCATCATAACGAAGGGCAGCATGGGAACGCTTGGCGGCAGCAGCTTGGTGATGTTCGAGCCGACATTGGGGAAGTCTTTCGGCGAGGGGGGCTCAAGCTGGCCGGAGGGACTGACCTTGTCGGTGGTATAGCCGGTGAGCATCTGGTACATCGCCGCGGTGTGATTGAAGAGACCCACCGGCGTGTAGCTCATCGAACGGATAAAGGTGAATTTGTCGGTTACCTTAGCGATGTTGGGCAGCAGCTCGGTAACCTCCATGCCCGGAACCTTGGCCTTGATCGGCTTGAAGATGCTCTGGACATCGGAGGCGCATCCCTCCTTGGGGTCCCAGAGGTCCAGGTGGCTCGGTCCACCCTGCAGGTAGATCAGGATAACGCTCTTGGCCTTGCCCCAGCCGGGGCCACCGGCGCCGGCATGCACTTCCTTGGCGGAGACCTCCTGCAATTCGAGCATCTGGGCAAGGCTCAGCCCTATGAGAGAAGAGCCTCCAACGCGCAGTAATTCCCGCCGCGAAAGACCAGCATCGCAGGTCACGCTACCTTGATCACCGGGTACGACCAGCATTCGTCATCCTCCCTGGGTGGTTTTCAAACCTGATTTTGATCCGCCGCGGTCTGGTAAAAAATTCAACCGCCTGCGGCAAGACGCCCTGATAGCCGGAATTCCAAAGGAGAAACCGACTTCGACCACAAATCGTCGTCTCCTTAGAATACTCCTCAAACAGGCGGCTCATCAAGGATTGAGCAAACACTCCCGGCAACTACTCATTTATCCATAACAGACGCAAAAGTCGTGCTTCGAGACGTTTTAACGCTCTGGCGGACAAAAACGCCCCCTCCCGGTCGAAATACTCCGCCGGCCCCGGCCACCGCCGGAATTAAAAAGCCTGCCTGATGGTTCTTTTCTGCGATAAACTGCCCGCGAACTGAAAAATGAACTCTTTTTAAATGAGGCTCCCCATGCCCCACGGAAAACAGACCTCCAGGCGTGATTTTCTGAAAAAGAGCGCCATCCTCGCCGGCGTACCGACCATCATCACCTCCCAGGTTTCCGCCAGCCCGCAAAGACCCGCCCCCAGTGAACGCATCACCGTGGGCGTGATCGGCTCCGGTAAACGCGGGCATACCCTGATGCGGGGCCTGCGGGGCATTGGCGAGATCCAGTTCGTCGCCGTAGCCGAGGTCGAGGCAAACAGGCGCGCCAGTGCGAAGAAGCTCGCCGAGGACCATCACTCGAAACAAAAAGACAAGGGCGGCTTCAAAGGTGTCGACACCTATGGAAACTTCCGCCAGCTGCTTGCCCGCAAGGACATCGACGCCGTGGTGATCGCCACCCCCGACCACTGGCACGCGATCCCGGTTGTTGAAGCCGCCAGGGCGAAGAAAGACATCTACTGCGAGAAGCCGCTGTCGCTGACGATCCACGAGGCGCGGGTCATGGCCGACACGGTCAAGAAAGAAGGCGTCATCTTCCAGACCGGCAGCCAGCAGCGCTCCGAATGCGGCGGCCGCTTTCACCGCGCCTGCGAGCTGGTGAGAAACGGACGGATCGGCGAGATCAAGACCGTCCATGTCGGGGTTGGCGGACCGTCACAGGATTGCAATCTTCCTGAACAGCCAACGCCAAAGGATGCCGACTGGAACACGTGGCTGGGGCCGGCCCCCTTGCGCGGCTACCACGAAGCCCTCTGCCCAAAGGGCGTCCACGGCCACTACCCCGCCTGGCGAAACTACAAACCCTACTCCGGCGGCGGCATGACCGACTGGGGCGCTCATCACTTCGACATCGCCCAATGGGGACTCGGAATGGACGAGAGCGGGCCGGTGGAGATCCACGCTCCGGACGGAAAGGAATTCAAGCAGCTCACCTACCGCTACGCCAACGGGGTCGTCATGTACCACGGCGGCNCCAACGGGGTATTGTTCACCGGCACCAAGGGCAAGATCGAGGTCAACCGTGGGCTGCTGCGCAGCGACCCGGGAGACATCCTGAAAGAAAAAATCGGTGACGATGAAATCCGTCTCTACAAGACCGGCCATCACATGCGCAACTGGGCCGAATGCATCAGGAGCCGCAAGGACACGATCTGCACAGCCGAGATCGGCTGCCGCTCGGTAACCGTCTGCCACCTCGGCAACCTCGCCTTCTGGAANAAGTGCTCGCTGAAATGGGATCCAAAGGCCTATCGCTTCCTCGAAAACGAAGAGGCGAACACCTGGCTCGACAGGGAGAGGCGAGCGCCCTGGAANCTGGAGGCCTGAGCCTGGAGGCGACTTACCTGTCGGCCTTGCGAAAGACCGTCACCTCCATCGCGTCCCGCTTTCCCCAGGGGAGATCTATCTCGAACCACTCGGTTTCGCTTTCGTAGCGCGAGCGGACCCGGTCGAGGTAATCCTTCATTCCCGCGGCGCCGATGCCCGCATTGTCGGCCACCAGCAGGGCGCCATCCTTGAGNCGAGCCTCGATACCNGCGTAGCAGGGCTCGTAATTGGAGTAATTGCAGTCAAGGAAGAGGAAATCAACCTCCTCCCTGATCTCGCGCACCAATTCCCTCGCATCGCCCGTGCGGACCTCTACCCTGGAAGAGAGCCCGGCCTGCTCAAAATGTTCACGAGCCTGGCGCGCCCGGTCAGCATCCAGCTCGATGCTGATCAGCCTTCCCTTGCCGAGCTTCTCGAGTTCACGGGCAATCCAGAGCCCTGAATAGCCAAGCGCCGTGCCGCACTCCACCACCACCGAGGGTCCGTGCGCGCGAACCAGCTCGGCCAACCGGGCGCCCTTCTCCGGCCCGACCATGTAAACCGTCTGCTCACGGCAGATCCTGTCGAGGTCTTCAATCATCTTCGTCACCTTGTCGGCCGCTGGAGCCTGAACGCCCGGTCCGGAAGCGCCGCCTCCTTCCCCGGCCCCGCCATCGCAGCCTCCAAGGGCAAGAGCCAGCGCGAGGGCTGAAAGGCCCGCTGAACACCGCCAGACGTTTTTCTTCATGAGTACGGCTCCCGGCTTGTCATGGCCCCATAGTCGGACAGAACGCGCTCCTGTGCAAGCTCCCGAAAAAGATCGCTCGGCTCAGGGCGAGATCCGGCGGCGGTCCCGGGGGAAGAGGGTCGCCTGCTTGACGTTCGCCAGGCCGAGCAGCTGCATGGTGAAGCGCTCGAGGCCAAGGCCGAGGCCTCCATGCGGAGGCATCCCGTGACGAAAGGCGCTCACATAATAATCGTACTCGGCCGGGTCGAGGCCGCGCTCCTTCATCTTTTCGCACAGCAACGCATAGTCATGGATGCGCTGGCTGCCGGTGGTAATCTCGAGGCCGCGCCACAGCAGGTCGAAGCTCCGCGAGGTCTCCGGATCATCATCGCGGAAGGCGGTATACATCGGGCGCTTGGAGAGCGGGAAGCCGACAACATAGAGAAAATCAGAGCCGTGTTCTTTCTCGGCCCAGGCGCAGAGCAGGCGCTCTCCCTCAGGGTCAAGGTCGCCTCTCTTGCCGCAGCGATGGCCCTCTCCCTCGAGGATCTCTCCGGCCTCCTTGAAGGTCACCTGGGGTATTTTTCCATCCACCTCCGGCGCCGTGGCGCCGAGGAGCTTGAGCTGGGCCTGGCAGCGCTCCCTGACGGCAGCCAGCATATGTCCCACCAGTCCAATCTGCATGGAGATGATGTCCTGCTCGTCCCGGATAAAGCCCATCTCAAAATCAAGCGAGGTGTATTCGTTAACGTGACGAGAGGTCTCATGTTTTTCGGCGCGGTAGACCGGCCCGATCTCGAAGACCCGCTCGAGCCCGCTGCCCACCATGATCTGCTTGTAGAATTGCGGAGACTGGGCCAGGAAGGCCGGCTGGCCAAAATAATCGATCTCGAAAACATTGGCTCCACCCTCGGTACCGGTACCGACAAGCTTCGAGCTCTTGATCTCGGTAAAGTCCTGGGATCTGAGATAGGAACCGAAGGCCTCCACCAGGACGGCCTGGACCTCGAAAATGGCGCGAATCTCCGGTGCCCGCAGAGAGATCGGCCTGTTGTCGAGGATCTTGTCGAGATGGGTCTTCGCAAGAACCCGCGGCCTGTTGATCTCCAATGGCGGCTCCTCAGCAGGCGAGAGTACCTTGACGGAGGAGAGATGGACCTCGACTCCCCCCGGCGCCCGCGGCTCCTCTATCACCGTGCCGGTTAGCTCGACGACATATTCCTTGCCGAGGTCAGTAAGGTCGACCCCCGAGGATGGCTGAGCTACGGCCTGGATTAATCCGCCCCGATCACGCAAGACAAGGAAGTGTACATCCTTGTGGTTGCGGAGGTTATGCACCCAGCCAGCGAGACGGATTTCTTCCCCCTGGTGAGCTGCGGCCTGAGACGAAAGAAGTCGGTCCATGTCGACACTGTCCTGCAAAAGTGATGCGAAACGACGATTGTATCACGCAGAGGGGCGACACCGGAAGAGGGCTCGGAGAATCCCTCAGCGCTTCAGATGGAGAAGGGGTGGGNTGGAAAAACCGCCGTAAACACTTTCTACGTTGGACCTTGCAGTATTTCCATGGTGGATGTAAAGCCGNTATTTAAAACGAAGGGATTGCCCCTTCTGTAGCCGATAATCACCCTTGCCTGCCGCTTCTTTGCCGTAAAAATGCCGGTGGCCAAACGGGTTCGCGGCAAAAAGACCGTAATCCCTGATGTGCCAATGGGTCGGATGGCGGAAGCTCTCGGGATGGTCCATGATCGTAACTCCGACCACCTTGCCATCGACNGGTCCGTAATAATCGATCCATTCCGCCGGCTTGCCCCAGCACTCCGCCGCGCCCAGGCCTCCGCGGGAATTCTTGATGGTGCCGCCGCTGGTTTGTTTCATCGTGCCGGCCACACGGATGCCGAAGGAGCCTTCCTTCGTCGAACCGAAAAAAACCTCGCCCTCCGTAGCCACCAGGCTGATGTCAAAGTCCATCAGCACCTGTCCTGATTCAAGCGGGATGATCCGCACAGCCCTGCGCTCCTCGAGAATCTTTTCTCCCTTTACGGTCTCCCAGCTGTTTGTCGAAACCAGCCGGCCGTAGACGGGCCCGGACTCCTTGCTCTTGAAACCACGATGAACGATCCGTCCCGTCGTATCGCTCTCGGCCCAGAAGTCCACGCCATTCACCTCCCCATGGGTAAACCACAGGGATCGATGGTGCGGATGATCCGCGCGCTCGCCCTTGACCCCTCTCTTGAGAGGATAATGCCGTGTCAGATTGCCGCCGGCCGGATTCCCCAGCGGGTAAAAGTAGGGCTTGAAGAGACCCTTGCCGCCGTGAACATAGCTGCTGAAGACCTGCCCATCGATATCGATGCGACTCGAACCCGTCCCCTGAGTGAGCACCTTCACACGATCCTTCCCCGCGGGAGGCTTGCCCAGGAGCTCGATGACCCACTCACCCTTCTTCCCGGCCTGGAGCCCAGGCGAGACCCAGTGGACAATGACTCCGCCCTTGATCCGCTCGAGCTGGGCCGGGAGCTCCTTGCCATCGGAGACCCGCCGGACCTTCGCCCCGGGCAGGTCGGGCACACCCTGCAGCCTGAAGCTCAAGGGTGTCCAGGCCAGGTCTCGGGCGGGCGGGTCTGATACGACCACCAGCCGGGTTCCGGCACGAAGGCTGGGGGGGGAGGAGAGAACCACCAACAGCAGGATGGGGAAGAAGCGCATTGTCATACTCCGGATGTCCTGGGAGCCCATGATGTGTTCAGCCCTCACTCTCGGAGCCGGGCCAGAGCCGCTTGCGGTCGGAATCAGCTGCCTTCCTCAGGGGAGGAAGCCCCCAGCGGCACCTCCTGTGTGGACCCCTCCGGACCCGCCTCCGCCTCGCCTTCTTCGCCAAGGACNAGGCGCTCGTAGGTGCGGCCCTCGGCCGGACAATCCCGTGAAAGCAGCGCCTCCTTGTAGAGTTTCTGCCCCCAGTCAGTTGGATATTCACCGGTCAGGCAGCCCTCGCACAGCTCGCACTCGGAGAGACCGAGCGCGCCGTTCAGCTNCTCAACCGTCAGGTAACGCAGCGAGTCGGCGCCCAGGTCCGCGGCCAGCGCCGCAAGGCCATCGGCAGCCAGCTCCCCNTTGACCGGNTNGTCGAAAAACTGCGGGGCGATCAACTCGCTGACCGTCGACATGTCGATCCCATAGCTGCAGGGCGCCATGATCGGAGGACAGGCCACGCGCACATGAACTTCGCTGGCGCCGCCGTATTGCTTGAGCATNTTCACGATAACGCGAAGTGTCGTCGAGCGAACGATACTGTCCTCGACCAGGAAGANCTTCTTGCCGCGCACCACCTCCGGCAACACGGTGTANTTTCTCTCGACCCTCGCCTTGCGATTCTTGCCCTCGATAAAGGTTCGCCCGACATAGCGATTTCGTATCAGGCCNTCCTTGGTGGGNATGCCGAGACGGTGCGCCATGGCATCGCAGGCCGCCTTGGCCGTATCAGGCACCGGGACCGCGATGCANTCCTCCGAGTTGACCTCCAGCGGCTCCACATCNGCNAGNGCCTCGCCNAGCCGATTNCGGGCGAGATATACCGACTTGCCGTTGAGCTCNGATGCGACATTGGCAAAATACACCCACTCGAAGAAACAATGCGCCTTGCGCGGCGAGGNGGCGAACTGCTTGATCTCGTACCCCTCGGGCCTTACATGAATCAGGTGGCCGGGCTCCAGGTCGCGAAGATCCTCAAAGCCCTTATTGGCAAGAGCGAGGCTCTCGGAGGCGGCGCCAAACAAATTGCCGCGAACGCCGTAGACCAGGGGGCGAACACCGAGNGGGTCGCGCGCCAGGATCAGGTCTCCATCGGCGTTGAGGAAGGCGAGACTGTAGGCTCCATCAACCGTATCGGCGATATGCCTGAAGACCTCGGCGAAATCAGGTTTCTCATCTCCCTTGTTGGCATAGGACAGGTGGTGCATGAACAGCTCGGTGTCGGTGTCATGCGCAAGATGGTAATCACCCTTGTCCTGCTTGAGCAGCTGGTTGCACACCTCGGCGTAGTTGGCGATGTTGCCGTTGAAGCAGAAAGCGAACCACTTCCACTTGCGGCCATGGTGACGCTCGAAAGGCTGGGCGTATTCCCGGCCCTCCTTGCCGCAGGTCGCATAGCGGGTATGGCCGATCGCGGCGCGGCCGCTGTACTCATCGACAATGGCCCGGAACTTCCCTGGATCGGGATGGGTCAGGTGAAACACATCCGTCACGCTGCCGACCTGCTTGTAGGTGTCGATCAGCTGCGCGGCGTTTTCATCGTAGCGCGTGAGACCCGCTGCGAGCTGACCCCTGTTCTGCAGGTCGATCAGCATATCCGGAACCAGCTTGGTTACGGAGCCCTCGTACGGTTCTCCTCCGGAGTCCGGCGACTCGTCCAGCCGGTATACCGCGGCAATGCCGCATTCATCATGGACCGAATCTAGCACCTAAGACAGTCCTCGCACACTAAAGACAGTCTGCAAAATTCCTCGAACATCTAGCGCAGAACCGAACGATAACCGCCTTAACAGAGCGAGTCAAGCTTGGCACTCCCAAGAGTTATTTCTTATTCCGGCGCTTCTGCAGCCACTCGCTGACGTGGCGGCCCGGGCAGGCGGTCGGCCCAAGCCCCTCCCTTGTCCGGACAGCGTTGTGCGTATAGACCTCCGTAGCGGAAATGCCGCAGAGCTGGCGAAGCTTATCGAGCAAAATTCCAAGGCGGACGAGCTGCGGCGGCGAAGGCTCCTGGAGATCAAAGTTCCCCAGCAGGAGCAACCCTATGTTGCCGGTGTTGAGCTGCCGGGAGCCGGCGTGTGCTCCTATCCTGTCGAGGTGGCGGCCCTCCCAGACTCGACCGGCCGGATCGACAATGTAGTGGTAGCCAATGTCATCCCAGCCCTTGACAGACATGTGCGTCTCCTGGATCCCCTTGATCGCCAGGGAGGCTGGCCGCTCCTCCATCGCGGAAAAAACTCCGCCGCCGGAATGATGAACGGTGATCATCCTGGGAGAGCCGAGGCTCCCGGTGCCCTCAACCGCGGGTGCCGCCCCCCACTCCTTCCTCGCACGGGCGCCTACCTGCGCCGCGATTCCTTCACGCCAGAGCGCCACAGGGTCAGGCTCCTCCTGCTGCAGGATCACGACCATAGCGGCCAGGGCCAGGGTGGCGGCAAAGACCCAACCAATACGAAGACAAATCTTTTTTTTCCGTCTACCCTTCATGGCTGAAAATTTTCCCCGCCTACGCAACCGGAAGAAAGGCGGCCCCTGCCCCTTCAGGATCCCTGCCGGATCATTAACCTCATATTCCTTGTGCTGACGCCCCTGAGGCGGGAAGATGTATCTTTGTGGGTCAGGCTTCAGCCAGGATAGACGATCAATGAAAATCAGAACTCGGATACTCGTAGGTATCTCTTTATGCGCGGCCTTCTCCCTGGGCTCTGCCCCGGCAGACGCGCAGACGGTCATCATCAATGAGATCCACTACCATCCGGCCGACGGATCCTCCTCAGGGGAATTTGTCGAGCTCTATAATTACGGCGAACGCGCGGTCGACATCGGCGGGTGGCTGCTTAGCGGAGCGGTAACCTACGTTTTTCCACCGGAGACGACCATCGCCGCGGACGACTACCTGGTGATCGCCAGGGACGCCGACCTGCTTGCGGACCGCTATGATCTCGAGAGAGCCTCCCTCGAAGGAGACTTTTCCGGCAATCTCGACAATGCCGGAGAGCTGCTCCAGCTCTGGACGCCCAGCGGCTACATGGTCTCCTTCGCCGACTACGGAGAATCGGACTCCTGGCCGGAGACTCCCGATGGCCTGGGGCCATCGCTTGAACGTCTCTCCCCGGATCGCGAAGAGACCGATCCGCGTGCCTGGGCGGCATCGAATGTCGTCGGAGGTACGCCCGGAGA
>PAOC01000012.1 GCA_002708465.1 Planctomycetota bacterium | reverse complement strand
GGCGCCCTGCTGGTTCCAAACCATGTATCTTTCGTCGATGGTCTCTTCCTGGTCGCCAGCATCGACCGCCCGGTTCGCTTCATCGTCGAATCTTCCTATTTCAATCACCCCATCTACGGCCCCTTTCTCAGGGCCTTCAAGGCCATCGAGGTTTCCTCCTCCGGCGGCCCGAGGGTTATCCTCAAGGCCATGCGGGATGCGGGGCAGCATATCGACGATGGTCACCTCGTCTGTATTTTCGGGGAAGGCCAGATCACCCGCACCGGGCAGATGCAGCCCTTCAAGCGCGGTCTCGAGCGCATCGTCAAGGGCCGGGATGCTCCCATCATCCCGGTGAACCTCGACGGCGTCTGGGGCAGCATCTTCAGCCGCTCCGGCGGCCGCTTCCTGACCAAGATTCCCAAGAAGATTCCCTACCCGGTAACGATCAGCTTCGGTGAGCCGATGGAGCCGGGGATATCGGTTACCGAGGTTCGCAAGGCTGTCCAGGACCTCGGCAGCGATGCCTGGAATACGCACCGCGGGGGAGTGAAGCCGCTCCATCACAACTTCATTCGTACCTGCCGGCCGCTTCTGCGGATTTTCTCCTGGCTGGGCCTGGTTTCCGGGTTCTTTACCGGCCTGTTTAATTACGACTGGACACTGGGTATGGGCCTGGTGTGGTTCCTGCTCAGTCCGTTCATTGGACTCGGCGTGGGAGCCCTGCTGGCTCATCTCCTCGGCCGCCCGTTCAAGCTGGCCTTTGCCGATATGAAGACTCCGCGGGTAGGTCGTCTCGCGGGCCTCATCCGCTCGATCACCGTCGCGCTGCGCCTGCGGCGTGAATGGAAGGACCAGGAGTACGTTGGCATCCTGCTGCCGCCAACGGTGGGTTCCACGTTTGTGAACATAGGTGCTGCAATGTCAGCGAAGACGAGTGTCAACCTGAACTACACGACAGGAAAAGATGGGCTCGAATCGACGATCCGCCAGGCCGGTCTGAAAACGGTGGTGACCAGCCGGGAGTTCCTGGAGAAGGCAGATGTGGAGTTGCCCGACAATATCCAGCCGATCTGGGCTGATGACCTGAAAAAGACGATCGGCCTTGGCTGCAAGCTCCAGGGGGCGTTGCTGGCGCTCTTTGCCCCGGTCTGGATGATCGAGCGAATCTGCTCCGGGGGAAAGAAGGTGTCGGTAGACGATATCGTCACCGTGATTTTTTCGAGCGGCTCTACCGGCGACCCCAAGGGTGTGCTCCTGAGCCATTTCAACGTGGCCTCGAACCTCGAGGGGGTATCGCAGATTGTTCGCCCGCGGGAGGAGGACCGCATGCTGGGGATCCTGCCGCACTTCCATTCCTTCGGCTATATGATCCTCTGGTTCTCAGCCAATGAATCCATCGCCTGTGTCTCCCTTCCCAACCCGGTGGACGCAGAGCTGATCGGCCAGAAGGTGCAGCAGTACAGGATCACCATGCTCCTGTCGACGCCGACCTTCCTGCAGCTTTACCTGCGGCGCTGCACCGCGGCGCAGTTCGGTTCGCTGCGTTTCGTGATCACCGGCGCTGAGAAGCTTACTGACCGTGTGGCGAAGGCTTTCGAGGACCAGTTCGGGATTCGTCCACTGGAGGGCTACGGGACCACTGAGTGCGCCCCCGTGGTGGCGGTCAATACGTTAGACTTCCGCTCCGCCGGCTTCTACCAGCCCGGCTCCCGACAGGGTACCGTGGGGCAGCCGCTTCCCGGGGTTGCGGTCAAGGTTGTCGACCCNGATGATTTNGANACGGAGATGGAGATCGGCCAGCCGGGCATGCTGCTGGTCAGCGGCCCGAATATCATGCAGGGCTACCTCGGCAGGGAAGATCTCACCAGCAAGGCTCTTCTCGATGGCTGGTACGTCACCGGGGACATCGCGGCTGTCGATGAGGAGGGTTTTATTCGAATTACCGATCGGCTGGCGCGGTTCTCCAAGATCGGCGGGGAGATGGTTCCCCACGGCAAGGTCGAGGACTCGCTCCAGGAGGCATCAGGAGAGACGCTGCAGGTTTTCGCCGTGACCTGTATTCCGGATGAGAAGAAAGGGGAACGCCTCGCGGTATTGCATACGCTCAGCGAGGATGTCATCCCCGGGATTGTCGACAAGCTCAGCGATATGGGGCTTCCCAATCTCTTTATCCCGAGAGCCAACCAGTTCGTCCAGGTTAAGGANCTGCCCCTGCTGGGCACAGGCAAGCTCGACCTGCGCGGCATCAAGAAGATCGCGATGGAAGCTTTCGGGGTTGAGCCGGAGCAGGAGGGGAAGTGAGCGGGAAGGATTTCGCCTCAGGAGAGCTTCCGGGACCGCATGGAGAGCACGAGCTGCAGGAGGCCTGCAGCCACTGCTCCAAGAACATTCCCCTGCTCAAGAAGTCGACAAGGAGGTGGAGTGGGGCACGGATGGCGAGGTTGAAAAGGGCGGAGATTTCTTCGCGGCAAAGAAAACCCCGAGCCCCTGGAAGGAGCGACGCGCCTCTGCCGGGGATGGCGGTTAGGGAGAATCCTCTGAGAGGGGGAACAAAGCCATGAAACTGATTCGCTGCTTGATTCCATTGCTGTTTCTCTGCTCGCCGGTTTCTGCCCTCGATGACGATGGTGCTCCGCGGGCCCTGCCGGCGGCGCATGCCCACAACGACTATCTCCACAAGCGTCCCCTGCTCGATGCCCTCGCCCATGGGTTCTGCAGCGCCGAGGCGGATGTTTTTCTCGTTGATGGGGTTCTGCTTGTAGCCCATGAGCGCTCGAGCCTCGACAAGCGCAAGACGCTGAAAGCGCTCTACCTCGATCCGCTGCTCGAGCGGACCAGGGAAAACTCCGGGCGTGTTCACAAGGGCGGTCCGGTCTTCACTCTCCTCATCGATATCAAGGACGATGCCGGGAAGACCTATGCCGCGCTTCATTCCCTGTTCGAGAAGTACGCCGGCATGCTGTCGGAGGTTCGAGGCGGAAAATACCGAGCCAGGGCCGTGAAGGTTGTGATCAGCGGCAATCGTCCACGGCTGCTGATGAAGAGCCAGGAGATTCGCTTTGCCGGTGTCGATGGCCGCATCGGAGATCTTGACTCGCGTGAGCCGGCTCATTTCCTGCCGATGATCAGTGACCGGTGGTCGAAGGTTTTCAAATGGCGCGGCAAGGGAACCATCTCCCCGGCGGAGGCGNCCAGGCTGCGGGAGATTGTCAGGAAGGCGCACACAGCCGGGCGCGTAGTCCGTTTCTGGGCGACGCCGGAGGAGCCTGCCGTCTGGAAGGTCCTCCTGGAGTCCGGGGTCGACCTGCTGAATACCGATGATCTTCCAGGATTACGTAAATTCCTGCTGGAGCAGAGGGGCCCTTGAGGCGTACCATCCTGCCCGNGTGANTGTCGAAAATCTGACCGTTATTTGGAGGCTCTGAAAAGAATGGCTGTTCTTGATCTGAAACCGGCANCCGACTGTCGCTGGGATGCGGTAGCCCTCGGCGAGGTCATGGTTCGCTTCGATCCCGGAGATGAGAGGGTTCACACCACCCGGCACTTTCGGGCCTGGGAAGGCGGGGGAGAATACAATGTCGTTCGTGGACTCAGGCGNTGTTTTGGATTGCGTAGCTGTGTCGTCACGGCNGCGGTCGACAACGCCGTGGGACGNCTGCTNGAGGATCTCATCCTGCAGGGNGGCGTTGACACCCGCCATCTCAAGTGGCTTCCCTTTGATGGGCTCGGCCGGGAGTCGCGAAACGGCCTGAACTTCACGGAGAAAGGGTTTGGCGCCCGCGGAGCTACCGGCTGCGCCGACCGCGGCCACACCGCCGTCAGTCAGCTCAAGCCCGGCGATATTGACTGGAACACCCTGTTCGCTGTTGAGGGAGCGCGCTGGTTCCACTGCGGAGGCATCTTTGCCGCCCTGGGAGAGCGAACCCCCGAGGTTGCGATCGAGGCGATGGAATGCGCCAAGGAGAACGGGACGATCATCAGCTACGACCTCAACTATCGCTCAAGTCTCTGGAAGAGTTTTGGCGGGACCGAGCGCGCCATGGAGGTCAACCGCCGCATCGCGGAGCTGGTCGATGTGATGATCGGGAATGAAGAGGATTTCACCGCGGCCCTGGGATTCGAGGTCGAGGGAGTCGATGAGAAGCTCGCGAAGCTCGACCCGGCCAATTTTCAGAACATGATCGAAAAGGTGGTGGCCGAGTTCCCTAACTTCAAGGTCGTCGCCACGACTCTTCGCGGCGTCAAGACGGCNGGCATCAACGATTGGGGCGCNGTNATCTGGGCCGATGGAGAGTTCCATGAGGCCACNCTCAGGCCCGACCTCGAGATCTACGACCGGGTGGGAGGAGGAGACTCCTTCGCCTCGGGCGTCGCCTACGGCTTCCTTGCCGGTAAGACGGCAGCCGAGGCTGTCGAATACGGCGCCGCGCACGGAGCGCTGGCCATGACGACTCCTGGTGACACGACCATGGCGAGCCTGGCNGAGGTTGAGAAGCTNGTCGGCGGCGGCAGCGCCAGGGTCGATCGATGAAGAGCCGACGGCTTCGANGNCCGCTGGCGGCCACGGCCCTGCTCTTCACCCTGGCTGGGGCTGGTCTCCTGTTGGCGGAGGAAGAGGCGGGCGGGTTCAAGCTGCACCCGGGAACGGTGGTTCGTTTCAGCTCGGTTGAGCAGGGACGCAGGATCCTGGGCAGNCGGGATGAGTATCTTGCGGCGCTCAGTNCCTTCGACCGCTCGGCGCGGNTGAAGACGGCCGCCGCCGTTGACGAGAAGAGCTTCATCAAGTTCATCACAGGCGAGGTGCTTCCCTGGAGCGAAGAGGAAACCNCCNCCNTCACCCGCAGTCTCCAGGCGGTGAGCGCCAGGCTGGCCGGGTTGAAGCTGAGTTTCCCACGGGAGATCCACCTGGTGAAGACGAGCGGAAAGGAAGAAGGCGGGGCGGCCTATTGTCGCGGCTCGGCTGTCGTTCTTCCGGCAAGGATCGCTTCGCGCAAGGAAAAGGGCCTGACGCACCTGCTGCTGCACGAGCTCTTTCATATCCTCAGCAGGAACCAGCCGGAGCTGCGTGAAAAGCTGTATCGAATCNTCGGTTTTCTGCCCTGCGGGGATGTCAGGCTTCCCCCGGAGCTCGAGTCCCGGCGGTTGACCAATCCGGACGCGGTGGGCTCGCGTTACCGGGTGGAGGTCAGCGTTGAGGGTGAGAAGCTCTCGGTCGTGCCGGTGCTCTACTCCTCTGCGGAGAAATACGATGAGAAGAAAGGGGGAGAGTTCTTCCGCTACCTGGTCTTTCGGTTAATGGCGGTAAAGAAGGAGTCGGGGAAGTGGGTGCCGGCGCTGGTGAACGGAAAACCGCGTCTTCTCGATCCAGCCGGCGTGGAAGATTTTCACAGGAAGATCGGTAAGAATACGGGATACATTATTCACCCCGAGGAGGTNCTGGCTGACAATTTCGTTTTGCTGGCCATGGGAAAAAAGAAGGTTCCCACCCCCCGGATTCTTGAAGAAATGGCCAGGCTGCTGAAGGGTCCCTGAGCAACCAGGGCTGTCCTGGCGGGCTGGCAGGTAAACCAGGAGATAANAAAATGAGTCCATTGGGAGAGACCGGCAAGGAAACGCCGGCCGGCGNGGGGAAAGAGCAACCGAGCCGCAGGTNCCTGNTGAAGAATGGGGCGCTTGCCGGTGNCGCCGCTGTCGGAGGTCTTCTCTCCGGCCGCGCGGCTGAGGGGGCCGAGGATGGGTTCTACCGGGCGAACAAGGGAAGGATCAACCAGTCGGTGGTTTCCTGGTGTTTCAATCCCATGAAGNTCGAGACGCTNGCCCGGGCCGCNGTGAAGATGGGGATCAAGTCGGTTGAGCTGGTAAGTCCGAAGAGCTGGCCGATGCTGAAGAAGCTNGGCCTGACGTGCGCCATCACTCCAACCCACGGGTTTCGTACAGGCTTCGCCCACAAGGAGGAGCAACCCGCCTGCATCGACATTCTCCGCAAGCGGATCGATGAGACCGCCGAGGCCGGGTTCACCAGCGTGATCACCTTTTCCGGTTTCCGTAAGGGTCTCAGCGACGAGGACGCCATCGACAATATGGTTTCCGGCTTCAAGAAGATCGTCGGCCATGCCGAGAAGAAGAAGGTCGACATCTGTCTCGAGATGCTCAATTCCCGTGTCGACGTGAAGATGAAGGGACATCCGGGCTATATGTGCGACAAGATCGAGTACGCTCTCGAGGTGTGCAAGCGGGTAGGCTCTCCCCGGATGAAGATGCTCTTCGATATCTACCATGTCCAGATCATGGAGGGCGATGTCATCGTTCGCTTGCGCGAGTGCAAGGACTACATCGGACACTATCATACAGCCGGCGTTCCCGGCCGCGCCGAGCTGGATGANCGGCAGGAGCTCCATTACACGGGCATCATGAAGGCGATCGCCGAGACGGGCTATAAAGGCTATGTGGGACAGGANTTCATTCCCACCAGGGAGCCCCTCAAGTCTCTCAATGAAGCTGTNAGGCTCTGTGACGTCTGAGCCCTGCNGGAGTCAGNCCAGGCGCTTGAGTATTCTTGCGAGGTCTTTCTCGTCCCCATCGAGGAGGGTGCGAAAGTCCACCAGCACCCGCTCTCCGTGAACNCTNGTGAACACCGGCGGGTTGGCTGAGCGCAGAGCCTCGGAGAGCTTCCTGGGGTTCAGCTCAGAGTGTTCGATGGCCAATGCCCAGCTGGGAATAGCCTGGTCGGGAAGCGAGCCGCTGCCGGTCTGCGCCGAGGTCTCAACTACCTCGAGCTCCAGGCGGCCGCTGTTGTTTTCGAATTCNGCGGCGAAGGCATCGGCCTTCTCTTTCAGCAGCTCGGCCGAGCTGCTGAGCATCCGGAGAATCGGAATGTTGTCCTGGACCTGCTCGGGGTTGCGGTAGAGCCGCAGGGTNGCCTCCAGCAGGGTCAGGCTCACCTTGTCGACCCGCAGGGCGCGGAACAGGGGATGCGCCCGCACCTTCTCGACGGCTGTTTTCTTTCCTACGATGATGCCGGCCTGCGGGCCGCCGAGCAATTTGTCACCGCTGAAGCAGACGACCTCAGGGCCGGCCAGAACCTTGTCGCGAACCATCGGCTCGTGCTCGAAGCCGAACTTCATCATGTCCAGGAAGCAGCCCGAGCCGAGATCGCTCGCAACCGGCAGTCCCTTGCTGGCGCCGAGCTCGACGAGGTCTTCCAGCGGCGTGTGATGGGCAAAGCCGCGGATCGCGTAATTGGAGGTGTGAACCTCGAGCAGCATTCCCGTCTCCGGAGTGATCGCGGCTTCGAAATCTTTTGCGTAGGTTCGGTTTGTCGTTCCAACCTCGACCAGGCGGGCGCCGCTCTCCTTCATGATGTCGGGTACGCGGAAGGAACCGCCGATCTCAACGAGCTGGCCGCGCGATACGATGACCTCCTTGCCCCGGGCAAAGGTGCCGAGTATGAGCAATGTGGCGGCGGCGTTGTTGTTGACGACGGTGGCTGATTCCGCTCCGGTCAGCTCGCAGAGAACCTCCCTCAGCGCTCCCTCGCGCTGGTTTCGTTCTCCGCTGCGCCCATCGACCTCCACGATGGAATAGCCCGTATGATTGGCCCTGAAAGCATCGACCGCCGCGCTCGGGAGAACGGAGCGTCCGAGGCCTGTATGCAGGAGGACACCGGTGCCGTTGATGACCTTACGGTAGGAGGAGCGCAGGCGCGAGGCGAGAAGCCTTCGCAGGCGGCCCACGATGCCTTCCCGGGAGGCCAGCCGCTCGGCCCTGGCCGGGTCGAGGCTCTCGGCGAGGAGGGCGGCGCGGATTTCCTCCAGGGTGGAGCGCAGCACCCGGGTCAGCTCGGAGCGGGAATACCGCTCCGCGAGATCCTTGATCTCGGGCCACTGAAGGGCTTTTTCGACCTGTGGAAGTGTCTTGAGCAGATTTTTAGTCATGTCCCTGAAGTATATCTGTGAATCGCCTAAAAGACGAAATGACTTGTTTTCCGGAAATACGCTTATCTTTTGGTGTTGACAGGATATTCGGAACATAGAATACTGCCCGACAGTGGAGATCAGGCGGGTTTCCCTCGCATCCTTGCGGGAAAACCCTTTGTTCAAGCCAATTGTTCAAGCCGTAAGGCGAAGGAGTGAAGAGATGAACAAGGCTGGTGTTATTGATGCTGTTGCGAAGTCCTTGGACTGTAGCAAAAGCAGTGCGGACGTTTATGTAAACACAATCCTTGAAACGATTAAGGAAGGTGTTCGGGATACTGGCAAGGTGCAGTTAATGGGGTTCGGGACCTTTGAGGCGAGGCAGACCAAGGCTCGAGAAGGTCGCAATCCTCGCACTGGTGAGCCGATGATGATCAAGGCTTCAACCCGTTGCGCCTTCAAGGTCGGCAAGCAGTTCAAGGAGATGCTTTGCGCTAAAACTCTTGAAACTGAGACGGTCGCTGAAGAAGCTCCGGTTGTTGAGATTCCTGCGACTCCAGCTCCCATGTCAGAGACTCCGGTCGCTGAGACAGCCCCTGAGCCGGCTCCAGTCGAGACGGCCCCGACAGAGGTTGCTCAAACCGAGACGGCAGCGGAGCCGACTACTTCTACGTGGTCGTATACCGACTGAGATTGGGCCAGTCGAGGCTCAAAGCATCGACTGGGGATCGACGTCGAGGAGCAGGTCGACACCTCTGCGAGGTTTCAGCTTGTCCTCGACGCGCTCCAGGAGTTGCTGGTTAACGGCGCTCGTAGGAGATTTGATCAAGATCTGTATACGGAACTTGCCCTGGAGTCTGGTTAGGGGGGCGGGTGCCGGACCAAGAATCCGGGGACGGGATGCGATAGCTCCCGTCCCGGTTTTTTTCAGGTCGAAAAGGCCGCCCTGGTCTTTGTTTGTTTTGCTGGCGCCGGGAGCGGCCGCTTCTCTGAGCAGCTTCGCGATCCTGGAGGCTTCTTCACAGACAGCCTCTTCCTGCTTGCCGCTCAGCAGGATCTTCACCAGGCGGCCGAAGGGGGGATAGCCGAGTGTCCTCCGGTACTCGAGCTCCTTGCGGCAGAATTCTTCGTCCTCTCCATTTGCCGCGCAGGCGATCGCGTAATGTCCAGGCGAGAAGGTCTGGATGATCGCGAGACCCCGCTCCTCCCCACGCCCGGCCCGGCCGGAGACCTGGGTCAGCAGCTGCCAGGTCCGCTCCGCAGCTCTGAAGTCGGGAAAATGAAGCCCCGTGTCCGCCAGCAGGATGCCGACGAGATTGACCCCGGGGAAGTCATGGCCTTTGGCTACCATCTGGGTTCCCACGAGGATGTCGTATTCGCCGCGGGAGAAGGCNCCAAGCGCCTCCTTGAGCAGCTGGTGGTTTCTTACGGTGTCCCTGTCGAGACGCAGNACCCGCGCATCCGGAAAACGCCGCGAGATCTCAGCCACCACCTTCTCCGTGCCNACCCCGCTGTGTCTNAGNTTTNCTGAGNGGCAGTCGGGACATTGGCGGGGAATCATCTGNTTCAGGTCGCAGTAGTGGCANCGCAGCAGGTTCTCTNNNCGATGGAGGGTGAGGCTCACATCGCATTCATCGCAGTTGAGGACGCAGCCGCATTCNAGGCAGTGGAGGTAGGTGGTGAAGCCGCGNCGGTTGAGATAGAGGATNCTCTGGGCGCCGCGCTCGAGCTCCTTGCGGACCATCATGTCGAGNTCGCGGGAGANCAGGCCGCTGCCGTCAGGGTTGTAGAACCTGCCGTCGAGCTGGACGACATGGGTTCTCGGCAGGCCGTGGGTCGTCGCCCTGCGCGGCAGTCTGAGCAGCCCGTATTTGCCTTCGCGGGCATTGTGAAGCGACTCGAGCGCCGGTGTGGCGGAGCCGAGAACGACGTTCGCCTCCAGCAACTTGCCGCGCAGCACCGCTACATCCCTGGCATGGTACCTGGGCGAGGAGTCCTGTTTGTAGCTTGATTCGTGTTCTTCGTCGACCACGATCAGCTCGAGGTTCGGGATCGGGGCGAAGATGGCCGATCTTGCGCCGATCACCACATCGGCCAGCCCCTCCTGGATATTTCGCCACTGGCTGGTTCGTTCGTTCGGCGTCAGCATGCTGTGCAGTACGGCCACCCGGTGGTCCGGGAGGGCACGCTTGAAGCGCAGGACCGTCTGCGGGGTCAGCGAGATCTCGGGTACGAGGACGAGGCCTCTTCCTCCCCTGTCCAGCACCCGCCGCAGAGCCCTGAGGTAGACCTCGGTCTTGCCGCTTCCGGAGACTCCATGCAGCAGCCAGGTCTTGAACCCACCCTCATCGAGGCTCGCCTCCAGCGCCGCGAGCGCGGCTGCCTGGTCGGCGTTGAGATCTGGTTCCTCGCGCGGCGTGAGGTTGGCCGTCTCTGTTCCGTATGGATCTAGCCGTAGGATCCTGGATTTTTCCTCGAGCCAGCCGTTCTCCCTCAACCGGTTGAGGCTCGCGGCTGCGGCGTTCGCCTCCTTCAGCAGGCGTCCCCGCTCGAAGGCCCGGTCCGGGGAGCCTTTTTCGGCCAGCTTCTCCAGGATGCGGGCCTGGACCGCCGCCTTCTTGCGGAGCTTCTCCGCCTCAGCGAGCAGCTTCTCCGGCTCCTTCAGAGCGAAGACCTCGCGAATCTTCTGCTCCTTCGCCTTTCCTGAACGGATGGCGGGGGGGAGGGCGGTCTCCAGAACCTCTCCCCAGCTGACTCGATAATAGGAGGAGATCCACCTGGTGAGCTCGAGCAGGTGCTCGTCAAAGCGGCATTCCGGATGCAGGATGCTCGTGATGGGCTTGAGCTTCGGAACCTCGCTCTCGCGCGGGAAGCCGACACAGACCCCCGTTACCGTACGGGGTCCGAATGGTATGAGTACGCGGTGCCCCCGCAGCAGCTCAACCTCCAGGTTGTCGGGNATGCTGTAATGGAAGGAGCGCAGCAGGGGGGCGTTGACCACGACTTCGGCGATAGAGGCTGCCATCAGTCGTCGCTCCCCGGGNTTCCGNNCTCGGAGGNCTCCCCGATGATCTGCAGGTAGAAGTCTTCGTAGGTNTCGACGATCCNGCTGGGCTCGAACTCGNTTCGCGCCCTCTCCCGGGCAGCGGCGGAGAATCGGGTGATNTTCTGCTTNTCGCCAAGCANCTCCGCGGCTCGTTCGGCCATCGTCTTGACGTCCCCGACCTCGCAGAGGTAGCCGCATTTTCCATCTTCGATCACCTCGGGCAGGCCGCCTGTCCTGCTGGCCACAACCGGCACCCCGCACGCCATCGCCTCGAGGGCCGCGAGACCGAAGCTCTCGTATTCACTCGGCAGGAGGAAGAGGTCGAGCTGGGAGAGGACCTCGGGAANCCTGTCTACAGGCCCCAGGAAGGTGANGTGCTCCAGGATGCCGAGCTCGGCTGCCAGGTTGCGGGCGGGCTCGAGGTCGACACCCTCCCCGATCATCACCAGGCGGGCCGGGAGGCTCCTGTGAAGGATGTGGAAGGTCCTGATCACATCCAGCACCCGTTTTACCGGGCGAAAGTTGGAGATGTGTCCGAGGAGAAATTCANCCGGNCGCGCGAAGGCGGNGCGCCGCGACTGCGAGCGAAGCTCNGGAGTGAATTTATCCGAATCGACGAAGTTCGGGATGATCTTGACTGGGCGGCCTGTGCTGAAGAGNCGCAGGGTNTCGCCGGCAAGCTGGTCGCTCACGGCGGTGATGCCATCGGATCGATCCAGGCTGAAGCGGGTGATCTCGAAGAAGGAATTGTCGAGTCCCACGAGGGTGATATCCGTCCCATGCAGCGTGGTAATCGTCGCCGGCCTCTGCTCAGGAGGGAGCATCTGCGTGCAGAGCCAGGCCGCGACGGCATGCGGGATGGCGTAGTGTACGTGGAGGACGTCGAGCGGCTGCTTGCGGCAGACCTCGGCAAGCTTGGTGGCGAGGGCCAGGGTATAGGGCGGGTATTTGAAGAGGGGATAGGAGGTCACCTCGACCTCGTGGAAGAANGTGTTGGGATGGGCGTCGGGGACGCGGAAGGGAAGCGAGTGGCTGAAAAAGTGGACATGGTGCCCCCTGGCCGCGAGCTCGAGACCGAGCTCCGAGGCGACNACGCCGCTTCCCCCGTAGGCCGGGTGGCAGACGATGCCGAGATTCAGTTTTCTTCGCGAAGATTCTTCCACGGTACAACCGAGTATTGATTTACGGGATCTGAGACAGGCACCGGCATCGGGCTGGTGAAGCCTTCGCCGTAGCTGGCGCCGATAAAGAAGCCGAAGTGACGCAGCCCGCCCTCGACCCAATCGTTGAATTCCGGATGTGATATTCGCGTCTGCGGTTCGGAGGAGTCGTCGCTGTGAAATTGCGATTCGTAGCAGGCGATGGCTCTCTTGCGGGTCTCGTAGACCTCGCTGATGTCAACCACCAGCGNGGGGACGCCCGGGCGGGTTCCCATCGTGTGGAGAAGGGTGTTCGGNCGCCAGGGTTCNAGCTCNGGCAGGTATTTCGCGATTCCACCGAGGTAGAAGCTCNGNTCGACAATNCGNGCCACGGCCATGTGGTCGGGATGATGGTCCTTCAGCGCCGGAGCGANCACCACCTTCGGGCGCAACAGGCGCAGNAGGCGGACCACCTGNTTGCGCGCATCGTGAGAGTCCTCNANGTGNCCATCGGGCAGGCCCAGGTTGATGCGGCAGCTGAGACCAAGCTCCAGGGCCGCAGCCTCTGCCTCCCGGTCTCGCTCTTCGGGAGTTCCCCTGGTNCCCAGCTCGCCGCGGCTGAAGTCGACCACGGCGGCGCGCGAGCCCCTGGCCACCGCGAGCGCGAGGGTGCCGCCGCATTGCAGCTCGGCATCATCCGGGTGGGCCATGAAGGCGACGATGTCGCATTCTGTNGGCTCTCTGAGTACAGNTCCNTCTGGCATTGTCTTCCGCTCCTGGCGCTTNCCGGCATCCACGNGATTACTTCAAGACCGTAGCATAAAGCAACGGCGGACGAATTCAACATAGCGAACCGNCNCGGCCGGAGAAGGTTGCTCAGGAATCGAATTCGATCAACCGATGAGAGAGCGAGAAGGGATCCCTGCCGATCTCTTCCAGGGCGGTGTCGATCCACTCCGGGCCGTATTCGGCGATGGGCTGGAGGAAGCCCCAGCGGCGCTCCTGGAGCCTGCCGTCCGGCAGGAGCTGGTTCCAGGCGGCGGCGGCTCTCTCCCAGGCCGCCGGGTCGCCTCGGGCCTGCAGCTTCCTGATCCGTCCCGCGAGGCGGGCAAGGGATTCCTGNGCCGTTCTCAGTCCCCGCTCGACGCCCCTGGANCCTGGATTCTCAGTTTCGAGATCACTGCCGAGCGATGAGAGCCGCTCACGGATGGTNCGCAGCTCCGCGAGCTCACCGCGTTNATCNGCGGGGGAGACGAGATCTTCCGGGTTGAGCGCCGCGGCGAGGCTTCCGCCATCGAGCTCGAGCTCTCTCCAGGCTTGCCGGCCTTCACCGGTGAGCAGTGTGGCCTGGAACCGAAGAAGGATTCGAGGTTTCTTGACCCCTAACCATTTGCTGAGTGGTCCCAGCTGGGCAAAGTAGCCGACCTCGGCCGGTCCGCCCACGGTGGTGAGTGAAGGCAGCAGGTAATCCTGTATCAGCGGACGNAGAAGAGCTCCGGAAGAGAAGCTCNCGGGCTCTCTNCTCCAGCANNTCGAGNAGNTCCTCACGGTCGAATTGAGGGCCNCCTCCATCNACAACGAGCCCGTTTTCTCCAGGGCTCAGATGGTCTCTGCTTCCCTCGCGAAGGACGAAGAGCGGGAGCCTTGATGTNACGAAGGGCTTCAGGCCGNNTNCTGACAGCTCCTCNGANCCNTTCTCGATCTGGTTGATNACNTCCNCNGGATCTTCGATGCAGCGNCGGATGAGNGGCTTTGAAAGCGGCCGGAGCTTCTCGGGATCGAGGAAGAGGAGNCCATAGCGTCCCAGGAGACCCGCCAGGAGAGCCGCGAAACCGGAGGCCACGCTGCGGCCGCGGTATTGAGAGGCAAGCTCTTCCACGAGGCTGGAGTGGGGGAGATCACTGATCGCGGAGAGGAATTCATCAATCACGGCCTCGCTAGGAGAATCGATGGCGAGCTCGCTGAGCGGGGCTCGTCCGGCTGGATGCGGAAGCTGGAAGGTCTCTCCCGAAGGAAGACGGTGGCGGCGGACCTCATCGATATCGTGATCTTCGCCGGCGACCCAGAAGATGGGGACACAGGCCCGGCCGCATTTCGCCTCTACCCATCTCGACAGGGCGATAGCGGTGAGGGCCTTGTAGAGAACGTAGAGGGGGCCCCCGAGGAAGCCCGGCTGCTGGCCGGTGACGACGCAGAGCGTGTCGTCCCGCGCGAGACGCTCCAGGGCTGCCGTCGCCTCAGGCGTCTCGGGCAGGCGCCAGTCCTCGCAGGTACTCTTGAAGGCGGCCACAAGCCCCTCGCGGTCCGGCACGCCGCCCGCGGCTCGCTTCCGGCAGTCCTCCTCCGAGAGGCTTCGCAGCGTCAGCTCTTCGCGGGCAAGAGGGAACCAGCTTTCGGCATCCGGGGTCGGCAGCACCGGTCGGTATTGGGGACGGTNGTACCAGNTGAGCGGAAGACTGTGGATNTTCATGAGCGCGCTCCGTAGAGGACCATTCGCGGNCTGTNNGCGTGAAAATCNCCGCCCTCGAAATCACCGCAGATCTTCTCAACCNCGAGCCCGCTGGGGGAGAGGATNGAGAGGAGCTCCTCCTGTTCGTAGATTCTTACCGATTCCCGGTAGCGGCGGTTCTCTCCGCTAACGGTATCCAGCAGGTTGATTCGCTTGTTGATGCGCCGGGTCTCATCATCGAACCAGCGCTCTTCCCTGATCTCAAAGGAGCCCTCTGCGCGCAGGCTCTCGGGGACGGGCGAGACGGCGCTGAGTGGATTGATCAGGTCGATGAGGAAGCGTCCTGCGGGGCGAAGAACCCTGGCGATCTCTTCGATGACCATCAGGTTGCCCTGCTCGGATTCAAAGTAGCCGAAGCTGGTGAAAAAATTTACCAGCACCGTGAAGCTCTCCCCGGCGAAAGGAAGCGCCCGCATATCGGCCCTGAAGAGAGAGCCTGCCCCCCGGCGGGCGGCGTCAGCCAGGAGCGCCAGCGAAAGATCGACCCCCGTGGCCCGGATGTCTCTGCGGGCGAAGGCTGCGAGGTGGCGTCCATGTCCGCAGCAGAGATCGAGGACAGCATCTCCCGGCTTGATGCCAAGCCGCTCGGCGGCGAAGGCAGCCTGCGCCTCGGCCTCCTCATCGCTTCTCGCCGCGTAGAGGGTTCTGTAGTCTTCGTTGAAGTGCTGGCGATACCAGTCGGGATCGGTTGATTCCATTTCTGCATTTTACCCCCGCTCCCGCTCGTGACCAGCCCACATTGCCGGAGGCTTTCGAGAGGCAGGCCTGATTTGAAGCGGGTCACTGAAGTCTCTTGACCAGTCTCGAATATTGAAGTACGAGTATTCCTGTTCAGCAGACATTATTTGGGCGTAGACCGCGAGAGATATTGCCATGGCATTGAGTATCAACGTTTCCGACAAGGTTCTTGCCGGATTGAACCAGTCCTACACGATCACCAGTGACAGTGGGGAGCCGGCCGGCCAGGTTGCTGTTGGCGGAGTGGAGCTTGCCCATCGGATCATNCCTCTCGGTCCCCCCAAGGATACGGAGTCCTGCGCTCCGCTTGATTACAAGTACAAGGTCACCTTCTTCCTGCCTCCGGACACCGCGGGGCAGCAGCTCGAGCTGAAGTTCGCCGCCGGCGAATCAGAGGCNGCNGAAAATCACGAGGTCATNCCGGAGTAGAACGCNCCNGGNTCGATCTNTCCCCTCTCTCNAGNCCGCAGNNCNGCGACGCGGGCGTNCTTNNCGTTCAGCTTCCGGAGACGAANTGGACCAGCACGACCTTGACGTTGTACCAGGCCGGGTAGAGTGTACGTGCCTGGTCCGCGGGGAANTTCCTGTCCAGGGTTTNCTTGTCTGGCTTTGGATAGACAAGGCTCTGTCCATNNTTGTAGGAGACCAGGATGAAGGGCTGGTTTTCCGGGGGTTTGTCGCCGGGCCTGTTAGGCAGCTTGAAGAGGCCGGCGTTTTCCAATTGGCCGATCATGCTTCCGAAGGAATCCTTGGTGAGGTTGGTGATCGGTATCGAGTTGGTGAGCTTCAGGTTGCGCAGGGCGCGCTGCCTCCAGGTCGCCTTCGCTTTCGANNGCGAGCGNGAGGGTGACCCATCCCTGGAGGATTTCCCCCTGATTCCGGAGGAGACCTCTACCGCCGAAGATCCATTCTCCCTGTTCGAGGTGAAGATGAAGGTCTGGGGAGGAAGCGTCTTCCCGGTTCGTGTTTTTGGCGCCGGGTCGTGAAAGAGAATGAGACCTTCTCTTTGCTGGGCGCCGCCGCAGCCGGCGCAGAGGGCCAGCAGCGGGATCGCCAGCAGCTTCAGTTTTGCTGATCTTTTCATTGGGGTCTATCTGCGGAATATCGGTCCTGGTCAATGAGAGGCTTCAACCTCCCGGCCTGGAGTCCGCCTTCCGCCTAGCGGCAGCGGATCAACANCTCGGGGTCGGTCTCCAGCCTGCTTCTGAGGTCCACAGTGTCTTCAAGAAAGCGCCTCGCGTCCAATACGTATCCGGCCGTCGGCTTGAGTTTTTCTTCGTAGCCTCTCCAGTACTGGTTGAAAACCAGCATATGGAGCTCACGGAGATATTTTGCCAGCATCGAGGCCAGGGCGACGCAGAGGTTCTTCTCTTCGGACCCCTTCGCAAAGCTCACGCGGAATTCGGGGGCGTTTTTCTCCNTCCGGGAGAGCCGGTAGCTGGAGAGCTCCTGGTTCTCTTCGTCGATCTGGATTCCTCTCGGGGAGATCGAGTTGAACAGCAGGCGGGAATATCGCGTTCTTCCACCCTGGCGGTCAATCATCACGTCGACCTGTTCAGCGGGGAATTGCCTCCAGACGCGCTTCAGCAGGCTTCCCACAGCTTTGAAGCTGACCTTCGCCTTATTGTCATACTCTGAGATTCCCCGGTTGAATTCGACCACCTCCATGGGAATGGCGGCCAGGCCGAGGAGCTCGATGCCGGCCTCCTCCATCTTTTTCCGCAGCTGCGTACGGCGCTTTTCGAGCAGCCCCGAGAAGCTGTCGACCGGCAGCTTGAGGTTCTGGTCCGCGTACCAGGGGTAATCATCGAGGTAGGCATCGGCATTCGTCTCGCCCCTGCGAGCCACCTGCCGCAGGAGGGAGCGGAGGTCGCGGGGTACCTCTCCGTAGCGCGCGGCCACGAACGGCAGCAGACCCTCTTCGAGGCTCTGCAGCCCCTTTCGTCGCTTGTAGATCTTCTTGGAGTCGTTGACCGCGATGCAGCCGTCGGCGGGTTTGCGCGCGACGAGCGGGGCTAACTGCTCCCACAGGCTGGCATCAGCGTTTTCGGGAATCCTGAAAACGCTCGCGCAAATAACCAGGGGGCCCAGCATGGGTCCGTAGCCCGCTTCGTCTATCCCGGCGATGATCATGAAGAAAAGGTATGAAGGGGAAAAGTTCAAGGCAAGCACATTGTGCCGAGGGGAGGATGGACCGGCGGTTCCCTCGCGGGGCATAATGTGGCGGTAGCGTCGAGTGCTTTCGCATTATAATCAGGCGCTGCGATTTCGCCCGCGGGCCGCAGCCGGGATTTTTTCAAGAAGCAGGAATAATAAATCGGTGCAGATCTTTCCAGGAAACCTGATGAATCATTTTGGTATTTTTTTCACGGTCCTTTTACTCTGCGGGCCGGGACTGCTCGCGCAGGATGAAAAACCGCGGGAGACCGAGGAGCAGGCTACCGCGAAACAGGCCGCCTCCAGTCTTCGCGGCGGAGACTACGAGAGCGCCAGGGAAGACTTCTCCTCCCTGCTGAAGGCGAGTCCCGAGGACGAGGGCCTGGCGCGCGGCCTTGCGCGGGCCTGGGCGGCTACCGGCGGTTATGAAAAGGCGCTTGATGTTCTCAAGGCCGCGCCGAAATGGGAATCGTCGGCGAAGCTCCAGGCGGAGGCCGGGAGGGTCTGTCTGCGTACGGGAAAACTCGATGTGGCGGAGACCCTGTTCAGGAAGGCGATCGAGCTTGATGGCGGCAACGTCACGGCTCTGAACCGCCTGGGCGAGACGCTCAGTCAGCGCGGGCGGGGTAAGGAGGCGGCGAAGATCTGGAACGATGTGATCGACGTCTACCAGGCGCTCAGCTTCCAGCAGGCCGAGGAGCTCGAGGCCGACGAGTTCGTGGAGATGGGCCTGGCTCTGATCCATCTCAACCGCTTCAAGGATGCCGACATGATCATGTTTCCCCAGGCCCAGGACCAGGATGCGAAGTGTCAATCGCTGCTGGTGGAATGGGGGCGGATCTTTCAGGATAAGTTCAATTATCCGGATGCCAGGAAATCCTTTCGCGAGGCGCTCGAGGAGAATCCTTTCTTCGCCGATGGCCTGGTTGCGCTGGCTGAAAATTACCTGGAGGATTTCCAGGTCGGCAGCGGGCGCTACTCCATGGCTCAGAAGCAGCTTGAAAANGCGNTGTCTGTNAATCCTGAGCATCCCGGCGCTCACAAGGCNCTGGGCAGCCTCTGGNTGTCCGATGGGAACCTTCCGAAGGCCGGCAAGAGCTTTCGACGCAGCCTGGCNATCAATCCGGTCAACCTCGAGGCGAGGGGNCTGCTGGCGGCCTGTTTCTTCCTCGATGGGGACNAGGAATCCTTNGCNANGCATGAGAAGGCTACCCTNGAGCTGAACGGNGAGTGCGCGGAGTTCTACCATACGATCGCCAGGGCGATCGAGAGCCGGTTTCGCTACCAGGATGCCGCGNGTATGAGCGAGAAGGCNCTGGCGGTAGACCCCGACTACTGGCCGGCCTTTCACACCCTGGGCATCAATCTCCTGCGCATGGGCCAGGAGGAGAAGGCGCGCTTCTACCTGGAAAAGTCACGGGAAAAGGATCCCTACAATATCTATGTATTCAATACGCGTGAGCTTCTCAAGTACATGGACCGGAAGCACCGCGTNCTCAANCGNGGCAAGTTCGTNCTCAAGCTGCCNAAGGCTGACTACGAGATCCTGAAGACGTACCTGGTCCCCCTGCTCGANGAGGCCTACGAGAAGCTCCAGAAGCGCTANCGNGTCGAGCTCGANCCTCCTGTCTATATCGAGGTNTTCTCTGAGCATAAGTGGTTTTCAGCCCGCATNGTCGGGCTNGCGGGTTTTCCAGCTACCGGGGCGTGCTTTGGAAATCTCGTAGCGCTGACGACTCCCAAGGCGCTGCCGCAAAATTGGGGGGTGGTGGCCTGGCATGAGTTCGCGCATGTGATTACGCTGCATGCGACGCATCACCATATTCCCCGGTGGCTTACCGAGGGTCTGAGCGTCTTCGAGGAAGGAAGCGAGCATCCGTTCTGGACACGGCGTTTCGAGGTCCAGCTCGGCAGCGCCTACGCTTCCGGACGGTTGCTGACCCTCGCCGAGCTGGATTTCGGCTTCTCAAAGCCCAAATACCCGATGCAGGTTATGATGTCCTACTATCAGGGCTGCATGGTCGTTCGCTACATCACCGAGCGCTGGAGCTTCGAAAAGATCCTCGATGTTCTCAATGGGTATAAGGAGAACAAGGCGACCCGGCAGATCTTTCGCGAGGTCTTCGACATGGAGCTCGAGGAGTTTGACAAGGGGTTCTTCAAATATCTCGACGACTGGGTTAAGTCCAACGGCCTGGTCCCCCTTGTGGTGGAGGAGAGCCTTGCTGATGAGCTGCAGCTTGATCTCGAGGATGATCCGGGCAACATCGAGAAGCTGCTCAGGTTGGCCTGGGTCTATTACTGTGGCGGGGTCGAGGTTGACGTGCATCTCACCATCGGGAAGGTGCTGAAGCTCGATCCGGACAATGCCGATGCCCTCGCGATTCTCGGTCTGCAGAACCTGCGGGAAGGCAAGACCGCCTCGAGCCGGAAGGATCTCCTCAAGGCCCTGGAGGGCAAGACACGCTACGGCTTCCGGACCAACGAGGCGCTTGGAAATATCGCTTTCAAAAGGGACGAGAAGGAAGAGGGTGTCGAATACCTGGAGCGGGCCCGGGAAATCTCTCCACGTGCGGGAGCCCTGCAGGGACGGACCAACATCTACTCCCGCCTGGTCTCTCATTACATGGAGAGCGGTGACGAAGAGAAGATGATCGAGCGCCTGGAGCAGTGGCGTCAGATCTCTCCGGAGGATCTGCGCTCCCGCCTGGCGCTCGGCAAGATCTACCTCGGCAAGGGAGACGAGGAGTCGACGGCAAAGGCGGTCAAGGTGCTCGATGAGGTGATCTTTATCAATCCTTTCGATCTGAAGCTTCACAAGGAGCTGGCCCGTGCCGCCAGCAGCAGCGGAGCGCACGAGATCTCCCTCAGGGAATACAAGCTGTTGTTGACCTATCCCGAGACCAACCCCAGGACAGCCTATCTCGCGCTCGCGAAGGCCTGCCTGGGGCTCGGGGACAAGAAGGAGGCGGCCTCCTTCGCCCGCAAGGTGCTGGGGATCGACGGTGAAAACGCCGAGGCTAAAAAGATCCTGGAGCAGAGCGGGAAGTGAGAGGGCGAATCAGCTCGTCCGCAGAAAGCTGCCGCTGAGGATCACTTCTCTGATAAGAGACCTCAACTTGAAGTTCTCTTTCTCGGCCTTCTCGACAATAGCGTCGACCGTGAGCGAATCTGCCGGCTCGAGCTCCCTTGACAAGGCAAATCTCAGCAGGTGCGCCGTAAAGGCTCTGGCAAAACGCCGCTTCTCTTTGACCAGGGCTTCCTTGAACCGGACAATCCCGTCAAATTCGTATTTCTTCAGCAGCTTGCCGCTTGGGTCAACTTTCCTGCCGTTTTCATACTTATCACGCCAGCGTCCTGTGATGTCGAAGTTCTCGAGAGCAAATCCCAGGGGATCCAGTCGTGAATGACAACCGGCGCAATCCGGATTCTCTCTGTGCTTGGCAAATTTCTCCCTGATGGTCAGGTTCTCCGGGCCATCATCTTCATTCAGGGGAGGTATATCATTGGGCGGCGGCGGTGGCGGATCATTGAGGATCACCTCGATAATCCAGGCGCCGCGGGCGATGGGGTGGGTGCGCCTG
>PAOC01000094.1 GCA_002708465.1 Planctomycetota bacterium | reverse complement strand
CGCGGGGATATCGACCGGGTCGGCAATTGGACCCTCGAGGAGCCGATCCATTTCCTCGACCTGGCGCGCTGGTATCTTTCTGACAACGGCGAGCCGGTGTCGGTCTACGCCCGCGGCAATTCGCGCCACGCGGACCAGCCTGAGCTGCGCGACAATTTCTCCGCCCTGGTCAATTTTCCCGGTGGCGCCTACGCCCTCGTATCGCAGACCCTGTCGGCCTTCGGCCATCACCAGACCGCCAAGATCGCCGGCGAAAAGGGTACGATCTGGGCCTGGTGGAGCGCCGCCGATGCCCGCGATGAGCGCTCGAGCTTCGGCCTTCGCTACGGGCTTGGCGACGAGGTTACCGAGCTTGAGCTGGAGGCGCCCGCGGGCGAGCTGCTCGAGCTCCACGCGGAGGTCGAGGCGGTGGCCCGTTGCGTTCTCGACGGGGCCGTGCCGCCGTGCACGGGGGAAGACGGCCGCTGGTCGACGCTCCTATGCCTCGCGGCGCAGGCCTCAATCGACAGCGGCGCGGTCTGCGACCTGGGAGAATTTGCCGCTGCCGGCACGGCCTGAGAGTCCCGGCTATTTCGGCCGCGGTCCGCCGCTCTGGCGAAAGGGCTTGCCGGCTTCGTAGAGCCGCAGCCTGCGGCTGATGGCGGCGGCGACCGGTCCGGCTCCTCGCTTGCGCGCGGCCGCGACCGCCTTGCGGGCCTCGCTGACGGCGGTCTCGAAATCGCCGTTTTCGGCGTGGGCGGCGGCGAGAGCGTCGAGGGCGTCTGGGTGGCTATTGGAGGTGAGCTCGCAGGCCCGCGTGGCCAGGTCGAGCGCCTGCTGTCCATCCCGTACTGAATTGTCCGGGTGGGAGGAGTAGACCTTGGCCAGCACGATGAGCGTGCGCAGGCGGTCCGGGCTCTCGCCCAGGGCGGCCCGGTAGTGCTTGATGGCGGCCNCCGGNTTCGCCGTCTGCAGNGAGATCATGCCAAGCATGTCGTGGACATCTCCGAGTCGTCGNCGGTGGTTGAGCNGCTCCNGCGGNTGAAGTGAGGAGATGTCGATGGCNGCCTGTTTGCCGATGAACTCTTNGAGCTGGAAGATCGCGTCATCCGGGTACCTGCCCTCCAGGTAGACGCCGGCGATGGCGATCGCGTTGCTCTGGAATTTGTCCCCGCCCCANCGGCCCGGGAAGGGNACGGAGGCATNGCGGAGGTCNGCGGGAGGGTTCCTGGCGAGCTCCGCGTCGCTGGCGAGCCGGGNGGGACTCACNGGCCCCTTGTAGATGGCGGCCAGGCGGCCGGCCGGGTCGATGAGGAAGCTCGAGGGCAGGGGCAGCTGGCGNTGGCGGTAGATCAGCTCGCGCTGAACGCNCTCCAGTTTTTCCACGAGNGCCTTGTCCGCGAAGCCGTTCGGCGAGGCGGCGGGAGCGAGGTCTCCGCCGAGCCTTTCGAGCAGNTCNCCCACCTTCGCCTTGTCGACCTTCGCGCCGAGGCTCAGGCTGTCAACATTCAGGAANAGCAGGTCGAGNCCCGCGGCNTNGAGCTNCGCCGCGTGAGAATTGAACTCGCGGAGCTCCTTCAGGCAGGGGAGGCACCAGGTGGCCCAGAGATTNACCAGNAGGGCGCGGCCCGGGCGCGGCCNGATCGTNTNGGCCTGNCCATCGAGGCTNGTGTAGGNCGNCGGCGGGACGGCCGGGCGCTCCGAGAAAACAATCCGGGCNCCATCGCTCAGCTCCGGNGCCNTNANGGNGCCGGCNGCGAGGGCCGTGGCGGGNNCGAGCTCCCGGGCGGGCGCGGCGCGNCCGCTGCCCTGTGAGAGCAGGTAGCGTCCTCCAGCCCTGGCTCCCTGGTAGAGCTCCGGNTTNCGNNTTCCNGGCCAGCGGACGNNCACCTGNCGNATNGTGTCNCCTTCTCCCAGGCCAAAGTGGACCCACTTGCTCGACTGGCTGAGGTAGCCGTCGCCGGCGTAGAGGGTGCGGATCCGGCTGGNGGTCTCNTTGCCGCCAAGGGTGAGCTCCACCCGGGCGCCGATGGCATCCCGGCTGCATCCCTTTTCCGGATCGCCGCGCAGCCTGAAGGTGATGGAGCGCGTATTCTCGCCAAGCCCGTTTCTCATGAAGCGAAGACGCGGTCCGGTGCGGCTTGCGAGCCAGAGGTCGAGATCCCCATCCCGGTCCCAGTCGCTCAGGGCTACGGTGCGTCCGTCATCGATATGGTCGAGGCCGGTCACCGAGGAGACATCCGCGAAGCGGCCCTGGCGTGTGTTCAGGAAGCAGCAGTTTCTCTCCTTGCCGCTGAAGGAGCGGCCCTTGCGAATCAGCCCCGCCAGCTCTCCCCAGGAGTCCAGGTAGGACTGCGAGGGATCGGCGGAGCCTCCATCGACGGGTGAGCGCGACACGACCTGTCGCCAGTAGAAGCTTCACAAGTCGCCGGTGTCCTGCTGGGTGATGAAGCCGTTGGTCACGAGCAGATCTTCCCAGCCGTCATTGTTGAGATCGGCGAATTTGGAGCCCCAGGCCCAGCGGCCGATGGAGATGCCGGCCTCGCCGCTGACATCGTTGAAGCGGCCGTTGCCCAGGTTCTTCAGCAGGGTGTTGCCGCGTGCGTGGCGGCGAAACTCGGCTCGGGTCTTGTCGCTGGCTCCCTGGTGAAAGCGCCCCTGGGAGGTGATGCGGTTGCCGGCGGAGGAGAACATATTGCTGACGTAGAGGTCCATCCACCCATCGTTGTCGTAATCACCCCAGCAGCTTGACATNCCCGGGGAGATGTCCTCGGCGCCGGCGGCCGCCGTGATGTCGGTGAAACGTCCGGAATCGTTGCGGTAGAGATTGTTGCGGCCGAAATCATTCGCAACGTAGAGGTCCTGGTCTCCATCGTTGTCGAAGTCCTCCCACGCCGCCGCGTAGCTGAAGCGCCGGTTTTTCACGTCGAGCCCGGCGCGCACGGTCGCGTGCGAGAAGCGCCAGCNGCCATCGTTTCGAAGCAGCACGTTGCGGCCCCCGTTGTTGGCATCGTGGTAGGGCACCGGCCGCGCGAAGACGAGATGGCGGTTGGCNCCCTTTCGCCTGTTGTAGCAGCAGACATAGATGTCGATGTCGCCATCGAGATCATAGTCGGCCGCCGCCAGGGAATAGGGAAGGGCCGCNGGCAGGAGCTTGGCCGTCTTTGGGGTNAAGTGTCCCTTNCCGTCGTTTTCGTGGACCATCACCCCGGGTTCGAGGCCGGCCAGGAGNTCCTGGTCGCCATCGTTGTCGAGGTCTGCGAAGAGCGCGCCGTGGGTTGANTCGAGCCAGTCGACGCCGAGCTCCGCCGAGCGCTCCGNGACCGAGCCGTCGGCGTTCTGGACNAAGAGGCGGTTGGGCAGNCCTCCCGGCTGGCAGACATAGAGGTCGTCGCGGCCGTCTCCGTTGATGTCCCCGACGGCCAGGCCCTGCCAGCCTCCGATGTCGATTCCCATTCCCAGCTCGATCCTTCCCATCCAGTGGTCGAGCCCGGGCAGCAGCTGGGATGTGAANGCGGNGCTGGNCGAGAGGAGAGAGCTNGTGCAGTCGTCGAAGAGNGGCTTCTCGCCGCCGAGNCTGAGAGTNTCTTCGTAGGTCTCTGNCGCGAGCTCCTGGAGNAGCCACTTTTCTCCGTCGCGNTTCCAGGCTGANCGCCAGGTCGCCTTGACCTGGAAGCGGCCTTTGCTGAAGCGNCCGGAGAGCTGGAAGTAGGTTCGTGTCCGGGCGCTGTCNTTGCCGGAGGTTTCTACNTCGAAGAGCTTGAGCTTGCTGTGGCGGTCGCTTGANCCNTCAAAGGNGGCNAGCAGCTCGCCGAAGGNNCTCTCCAGTCCGGCNCGTCCCTTGCGTTCCGCGGGTGATTNCGTCTTGTTGCCGCGGCGTACAATGAAGTGCNGGTCGCGGAAGGTTTCCTCCAGCTCCGCCGGACGGAGCGTCGAGCACTGGAANTCATCCGCAAGCAGGCCGGNTTCCGGCCCCTTTCCGGGGGGTGANTCGAGNAGGAGGGNCANGGCCTTGAGGGTNCCCTGCGCCCGGGCGCTGAAGACNTCGGTGTNCCAGCCGTCTCTGTTCGTGTCTTCNCGGGGCGGCGCGCCCCGCGTTCCGGAGACGACCGCATCGAGATCATCCCTCAGGTTTTCCAGCTGGGCCGGGTCGATGTCGCCCTTACAGCCCGGCAGCAGCATGGCCAGGAGCAAGGCCAGGGAGCGAGGTGAGGTGGCTGGTGTGCGTTTCATCACTGAAATAGAGTCCGAATCAAATGAACCAATAAGATACACGATTGAACGGGATGGCCGCTCCACGAATGGGCTGAAAGCCTTTTCCGGCATTGCGATCTCTCGCTGCGGGATTTGTTACTTTGTCGGGATTTATGAATTCAGTTGTGCTTTTTTATCCACAAATGACGGAATCACTGGATGATAGAATAAATGTCCGTGCCCGTAGCGCTGGGGCCTCTACAGGCACCTGAACAGATATGAATAGAGATATGAAATACAATTCACCGTTGGTCGTCCTCTTTATAGTTGTCCTCCTGGCCCTGGGCGGATTCTGTCCGGAGCTGCTGCGCGCCGATACGGTTGCCGATTCTGTTGACGATTGGTCGACCACCGGGGAGCAGGGAGCCAACGGCTGGAGCTACGGCTATTACAATCTCACCGAAGATGGCAACAACAGCTATTCCGCCGATGAGTTCATCGAGTTTGAGGCGGCNCATTGGCGNGGCGAGGGCTGGCGCCTGACGCCTTCCAATTGTCCGTGGACCTNTATTGCNCAGGAAGGTGTTCATCCCAACGGCACCAACAGNTGCCCGGGCGAAGAGCANTGGCCGATCCGGCGGTGGACCAGCGATATCGCCGGNGCGGTTGAGGTCACCTGGCANACCCGCGAGGTGAANCTCGCCGGGGCCGGNGTGAGCGGCCTCCTCTTTCACAATGGCGAGCTGGTCGATTCCGCGGTGATCGCCGGCGGCGATGGNGGNGGCGTCACGCGGACGGTGGACATNNTTCTCGNGGTCGGCGATGTNCTCGACCTGGCGAACTCGCCGGTGGGNCCGAACNCCAATCGCAACGATGGCNCNGATGGNTCGGCCAATCGTCTNACCATCGANGATGGCGTNAACGANCCCGATGCCGATGGTNTCAACTCCGNCGAGGACAANTGCCCTGAAGATGCCAACGCGGGGCAGGCGGATGCCGATGGAGANAANGTCGGCGATGCCTGNGACAACTGTCCCAATGACGANAACNCCGACCAGCGCGACCGGGACCGCGATGGNCTTGGCGATGCNTGTGACGAGGNCGAAGAGGCCNCNCCCCGCTACGGCGTGGTCATCAACGAGATTCACTACAANCCGCAGGAGGGNGCCGATCTNGAATTCATCGAGCTNTACAATTCCGGCGCGNNGACCGTNGACCTNTCGCGNTGGGCCTTCACCGGCGGNATTCGTCACGAGTTCGAGGCCGGNACGGNGATCGAGTCGGGCGGTTTCCTGGTGATNTGCCGGAACCCNCTCGCCCTCGGTCCCGAGTTCGGNNTGGTGCCCAGCCGNCTCGTGCTCTGGGCCGGTTCGGCGCTCNACAANGGCGGCGAGAACATCGANCTGATCGATGCCACCTCCGCGGTNGTCGATTCNGTGCGCTACGATGACGACGCGCCCTGGGANGNCGGGGCCGATGGNGCCGGCGGCTCGNTGCAGCGGCTCTGCGCTCTGTTTGAGACNGACAATCCCAGGAACTGGCGCGGCCGGGCNGATGTCGCGCCNACACCCATGGCGGTGAACGCCGCCATCGAGTGCCCGCCGCCGCCGAGACCTTCTCCGGCGATCGCCATCAATGAGATCATGTACCATACCGCTGACAACGATCCCTACGATCTGCGGGAGTATATCGAGCTGACCAATACGACGGCGGCTCCGATCGACCTGCAGGGGTATTGCTTTACCCAGGGCGTCGATTTCTGCTTCGCGGAGAGTACGGTTCTCCTGCCCGGCGGCTATCTCGTCGTCTGCAGGGACGAGGCCGCCGCCCGCGATGGGTACGGCATCAGCAATACGATTGGCGACTGGGAAGGACAGCTTTCTAATGACGGCGAGAGAATCACCCTGGTCGATGCCGCCGGAGCCCTGGTCGACTCCACCCGCTACGGGGAGACCCAGGACTGGAATGTCGGCGCCGATGGCCTGGGCTACAGCCTCGAGAAGATCGTATCCGACGCGGTCTCGGACGACCCCGCCAGCTGGACGGATTCGGGCGCCATGGACAGCCAGGCCGCCGGCGGTGACGACGAGTGGAGCACGGTCAGCGTTTCCGGAACGGCCACCAGCAGCAGGATCTATATCTATATCCAGGAGGCCGGTGAGTATCTCCTCGACAATCTTTCGCTGGTCGATACCCGCGCGCCGGAGAATAACCTGATTCCAGGCGGCAGTTTTGACAACGGTATCGGAGATTGGGACGCGCGCGGGAACCACTCCGCCAGCCGCTGGAGCCGCGCCGCGGGCGGGGAGCTCTTTGATGAGCCCTCCCTCCACCTCGTGTCCAGCGGACGCGGGACCGGGTCGGCCAATTCCGTACGCCTGGACCTTCCCGAAGCCCTCGACCGCTCGGCGGCGGTCACCTATACGTTCAGCTTTTCCTATTTCCAGCTCAGCGGCGGGGACACCCTCACTGCCCGTCTCTCGGTTTCTACCGCGAGCCGGGGCATTTTCTGGCAGCGCGGCGGAGGCGGGGGAGGGATCGCCAGTCCGGGTGAGGCCAATGTGGTCTCGAGGGATTGCCTGCCGCCCTTCGTCAGCAACCTGAACCGCTGGCCCCAGGAGCCCACCTCCGGGGATGTGACCACCCTCACGGCCCGGGTGAGGGGAGAGCCCGNCGAGGTGAAGCTGGTGACCTCGTTGAGCGGCGCGAACCGGGAGCTCGANATGCTCGATGATGGCCTGTCCAACGATGGCGCGGCGGGCGATGGAGTCTATGGCGTCGATGTGCCGGCCCAGCCGCACAATACCGTGGTGACCTTCAAGGTCGAGGCGCGCAGCGAGTGCGGCCTGCGCGTCTTTCCTCCGCGGACCGACACCGAGGATGTCTACGGCTACTACGTCAATGATAACCAGCCTGAGTCGACCCTGCCGAGGATCACGCTCATTACGCCTTCAGCCAACGGACGCGGATGGCTCTCGGGGCTTGGCCGCAGCTATATGCGTTTCTCCATCGCCTCCGGAGGAGACATCTTCCACCAGGCGCAGATTCGCCGCAGGGGCGGCAGCGTCTACAGCGCCACAAAGCCCTACCTGAAGGTGAAGATGAACAAGGGCCACCTCTTCTTCGGCAAGAAGCGCTTCAACCTGCAGAGCCTGTGGACAGACAAGGCGCTTGTGCGCGAGGGTATGACCTGGACGCTCTTTGATGAGATGGACAATCCCGCCCTGAGCCACGACCTCTTCCGGATCCACGCCAATGGCCGCTACCACGCCCTCTACGCGGTGATGGAGAACCCTGAGGAGCGCTGGCTGGATCGGGTCGGGCTCAATGCCGATGGAAATCTCTACAAGGCGACAGCTTCTCGCGAAGAGCGCAACGGAACCTACGAGAAGAAGACCAACCAGCACGAGGATTACACGGACCTGCGAACCTTCCTCAACGCGCTCCATGATACGCCCCGCAACCAGCTGACGAATTTCTTCCTCGAGAAGACCGTGCCGGACACGATGATCGACTACCAGGCGGGCCAGGTCCTGATCAACAACCGCGACTATCCCCATAAGAATCACTACCTCTACCATGACACCGAGACCGATCGCTGGATCCCGACCGGCTGGGACCTGGACCTCGCCTATGGCAAGCGCTGGGACGGGGGCAACGGCGGGGTCTACAACGACCGCATGGACAATCCCGGCATGACGATCTGGAACACCACGACCGTTCGTGGCGGTGGGGTCGGGAACCATTTCCTTGACAAGTTTTTCGCCCAGTCCGGCACCCATTTTCGCCGCGCCTACCTGGCTCGACTCTGGGGCGCCATNCACGAGAAGTACACGCTCGATTTTTACGAGCAGCGGCTGGCCGACCTGAGCGAGCTGCTCATGGAGGAGCAGCGTGATGACTTCAACGTCTGGGGCCGCACCAGTCCGGCCGGCGACCGGTCGGCGCCCTCCGGGTTCGAACCCAACATAGACAGGGTCATGGCCCANATTCGTTCGCGCCGCAGCTACATGGTCAACTATCTCCGCAGCACCGAGCGTTTCACCGGCTATGACCGGCTGATGATCACCGAGATCATGTACAACCCCCTGGGAGATGACGAGGCCGAATACCTCGAGCTCTGGAANAACTCCGGCTCACAGGTGGATATCTCGGGNTGGAAGATCGAGGGTCTCGGAGCCACCAATGAGGCAGGCATCTTCGAGGAGCACAGCTTCCCCAATGGAACGAACGTCGCCGCTGACGAGGTCGTTATCCTGGCGAAGGATCCCGTTGCCTTCCGGAGGATTTACGGNAATCCGGCGCGAATCTTCGGCCCCTACCCCGGCAACCTCAGCAATGAAGGTGAGAAGCTGCGCGTCAAAGATGATGGCCCCGGCTATCCCGCCACCGTCGATCTCGTCAGGTATTCTCAGGATGCGCCGTGGCCCGCCCGCGCCGATGGCCTGGGCTACAGCCTCGAGCTCTTCGAGATCCATGAGGACATGGACAATGACGTCTCTGNCAATTGGCAGGTCTCGAGCCGCATCTACGGCTCACCCGGCTCCATCCAGCGCCTTGGCGAGGCGACGCCGTCCTTCGTGCGNGGCAACTGCAATGGCGACCAGGCGGTCGACATCTCCGACGCGGTCACGATCCTCTTCTATCTCTTCCTTGGCGAGAGCGAGCCNCGNTGCCTCCAGGGCTGCGATGTGAACGCGAATGCCCAGGTTTCCATCGATGATGCCATTGGCCTGTTGCGCTATCTCTTCAGCGCCGATGGGTTCCCGATNCCGGCGCCGGCGCCCGGCAGCGATTGCGCCCCCTCCGAGGAGGGCTCCTGCGAAGTCTCCAACTGCGTTACCCAGGGCTGAGACTTTTTCCGCCGAACTTTCTTCCCGGCGCATTTTTCTCGTTCCCCAGGGCCCTTCCCCGGGGTTAGATGGATAGGTGCCCGTCTCTGGATGGGCGCCNCCAGTTGATTGAGACACTGACGAACTGTGGTTATAAATCGAGAAGAGGTTGATCATGAGGGATCTGAATGNCCGCTTTATTGCGGCCGTAACGCTTTCCTGNCTGGCTCTCCAGNCCGGCTTGAGCGCCCAGGAAGACGCGCCGGGAGCGAAGCCCGGCGAGGAGAAGTCGGNGGNGCGAGCNGAAGATCGCCAGAGGCCGGAGACTTCCGGCGCTCGACGGATCAACCCGATGGCCAAGCTCCTCGAGCTCATGGACCCCGATGGTGACGGCACGATCACCGCCAGGGAGCTCGATGGTTTTATCGCCAAGCTCGACAGCGACGGTGACGGACGGGTCAACGATGATGAGCTGCGCGTCAGGATGCGCGCCATACTGAGCGTTCTTCGTCCCGGCTCTTCAGGCGGGCGCCCAGATGCCGGCGGGCGTTCCGGTTTCGGTGGCCGGTCTCGCGGCTCCGGAGGCCGACAGCGCCGCTCGATTGACGACCCCGGGGTATCGAGGGAGTCAGCCGAGGCATCCAACGTATTGAAACAGGCGACTCGTTCAGGTGGGCTCCCTGGCCCAGGTGACCGCGCCCCGGACTTCAGACTCTCCCTGCTGGAAGGCTCCGCCGCGCCTGATCATGTCAAGCTGGATGAAAAGGGCCTTGTCAGGCTGTCCCAGCATCAGGACAAGAAGCCGGTCGTGCTGATCTTCGGGAGCTACACATGACCTCCTTTCGCCAGCCAGGCCGGGCGCCTGGAAGAACTCTACAGCAAGTATCGTAAGTCGGCCGCGTTCTTTGTCGTTTACATTCGTGAAGCCCATCCGATCGATGGCTTGAGCCCCCTGCCGGCGAGTCGTTCGGTGAATGATCCGAAGACTTTTCTCGAGCGTACCGAGGTGGCAAGCAGCTGCGCCAAGAAGCTGCATTTCACCATGCCGATGCTGATTGATGACATGAAGGACTCAACAGCCAGGAATTACGGGGGCTACCCTGACCGCCTCTATCTTGTCGGCAAGGATGGCAAGGTTGTTTACCAGGGAGGTCCCGGGCCCCGGGGTTTCAAGCCCGATGAGCTCGAGGAGCAGCTGAAGAAGGTGCTGGGAGCCTCTCCCGTCGGCAAGAAATAACAGTCAACGCCCATGCAGAGGCGGTTTTTCCAGCTGAGAACAGGTCGGCCGGGGCGTTCGTGCCTGACTGAAAAGGCCAACCCTTTCGAGTGCCGCGGGAGACGGAGATTCTCCTCATTTCATCGATGCCGTTTGTATTTCAAGGGGTACTATTGATGCAACGCGCCAGCCTGTTCGGGTTGGAGGGGAGCGTCTTGTTTCTTTTGTTGGTTATCAGGGGCACTCAGTGGGTTGTAAGGGGTTGATCGCCCCGCTTGAAGCATGAGCAGACGGTCTCCTCTCCGGCCGCGGGGCCAGGGCTGGACCTGATCGTTTGGAGTTGTCTGAATGCGCCTGTAGCTTGGGAAGGTTTACTTTTCTGGGGGGTTACGATGAGGGTGTGTCGGAATCATAAAAATTCGTTCCAGGTTCCTTGCTGTCCTTCGGGAGCCGGGGCGCTGCTCGTGGCGTTGCTGGTCTGCGGGGGCAGCTTCGGCTACGCGCAGGAGCAGCCTGCTCGTCCGGCCGCGCCGGGGCTGCGCCGGGTTGATCCGGTTGAGTTCCAGGGCAGACCAGAGTTCCAGGCACTGCTGGCTGGGGCGGCCGCGGCGGGTGAACGTTTTGCTCCGCGTCGGGCTCCTGCGAACCCGTTCAAGACGGCTGGAGGGAAGGGCTTGAGCTCCGCCGACCTGGCCGGCGGCAAGCTGGCCGGGGCAGCGGGCAGCCGCCGGAAGAGAGGCAAGTCGGCGACCAAGGCGAACCCTTCTATCAAGAATCCCTATTCAAAATTACGAGGAGCGGGCGGCTGGGCGCTTGGCGGAATCAAGTCCCGCCCGCCTGGACCTGGAGATGGCGGCGGAGCCGGGCAGGAAGAGGGAGCCGAGGCTGAGAAATGCGCCATTGGCGCCAGCGGCAATCTCTGCCAGGACTGGCTGGTCGGTGAAACCGGGTGTGGCAGAACGGTCGATGGCGTCCTGGAGGAAGGTGATGGCCTCCTGGGAGACGGCACCTTTGTCGATATCTGGTCCCTGGAGGTCGAATCGACACAATTAGTTGACCTTGCTCTTCTCTCAGACGAGATGGACACATTCCTCTTCCTGGTGGACGCGGACTGCTTCGTGATTGCGAACAACAACGACTGTTTTGAGGGAGACACCGGCTCCGGCTCCTGTCTCGGGGCCATGCTCGAGCCCGGCACCTATCACCTGGTGGTCAACAATTGGTCGCCGGCCGAGGTGGGCGACTACAGCCTGACCGTCACCTGCGAGCCGGTCAACTTCTGCGGCGATTGCGTTGTCGGGGAGGCGGCGTGCGGAGAGACGATCGGCGGAGGGCTTTCCGATGGCGACTGCGCTCTTCCTGACGGCTCGTTGTTTGACACCTACGCGATCGAGGTGACGGAGCCCACCAGGCTGACCATCGGCCTCCGGTCGGCCGAGGTCAATCCCTACCTCCTGGTCATGGATGAGAACTGCGTCGCGATCGGGGAGATCGATGATGCCGATGCCAAGGGCGGCGATCTGGATGCGCTCCTCAGCCTCGACCTGCGGCCGGGCAACTACTTCATCATCGCGAACTCCAGCGGCAGCGGGGAGCTTGGAGCCTACGAGCTCAGCCTGGCCTGTGAGCCTTTCGACATCTGCTCCGATTGTCAGATCGCGGAGCTCGACTGCGCCGGCGAGCTGGTCGAGGATGGCCTGTTTGAAGATGATTGCGTTCTCCAGGACGGCAGCTTCATCGACGTGTTCTCCCTGAATCTGGCGGAGGGTGGACGCCTGGCCTTGTCTCTGAACTCCATCGAGTTTGATTCCTTCCTGTGGCTTTACAACGAGAGCTGTGAGGTCGTTGATACGAATGACGATTGCCAGCCCGGCAATTTTGACAGGTCCTGCCTGACGGCGGACGTCGAGGCCGGACTCTATTTTGTGGCGGTGAACAGCTACGCGGCGGCGGAGACAGGCCTCTACCAGCTTACGGCCACCTGCCAGCCCGGCTTTGAATTCTGCGTTGACTGCAATGTTGGTTCGGTCGCATGCGATGATCAGGTAACCGGAACCCTTGACCTCGATGACTGCCAGATGGCAGGAGATGGGAGCTTTATCGATCTGTATACCTTCGAGCTCGAGGAGCCCGGGCCGGTGATCATCGACCTCTCCTCGCTGGAATTCGACACCTTTCTACGGCTCTACAACCAGGATTGTGAGGAGGTCGCGGTGGATGATGATGGCGGGGAGGAGCTGAACTCCAGGATGACGATCGACCTGGAGGCCTGCACCTATGTTCTCGGCATCAACAGCTATGCCAACGGGGAGAGCGGCACCTACGACCTCTCTGTTCGTTGCCCGGACGTGAGGCTCTGCCGGGACTGCGAGGCCGGAAGCATCTCCTGCGGCGACACCGTCAGCGGCGTACTCGCAGCGGGTGACTGCGCTCTTGCCGATGGCACCCTTGTAGATTCCTACACATTCACGGTGGACCAGACCTCCCAGGTGACGATCACCCTTCGCTCGAACGAGTTCGACACCTTTGTGAATATTTCGGATAATTTCTGCGAAGCCTTCCTCAGCAACGAGGATTGCTCGCCCGGCAATTTCGGGGTCTCCTGCATCGAGGGGGTCACCCTCAACGCCGGCACCTATACCATCGGCGTCAGTGCGGCTGGAGCCGGAGAGCTGGGGGTCTACGCTCTCGAGGTGTCCTGCGAGCGCGCCGACAGCTGCGCCGATTGCGGCGACGGGGTGACCGAATGNCCGGCGGTGCTCGATGGCCTGCTGGAGGCCAGCGACTGCTCACTGGATAACGGCCGTCTCTTTGATTCCTACGAACTCGAGGTCCAGGAGACGCAGGAATACATCATCAGCCTGACCTCCGGGAACCTTGACACCTTTCTCTACATCTACAATGGGGAGAGCTGCGAGGAAATCGCCTTCGATGATGATGGCGGCGATGGTCTGAACTCGCANCTGGCCCTCACCCTGGCGCCCGGGACCTACTGGATCCTGCCGAGCAGCTATGCTGCCGGAGCCAACGGATCCTATACGATGGACATCAACTGCAACAAGGCCGCCCCCTGTCCTCCCTGTGAGACGGGAGAGGCGGCCTGTGGCGAGCCGGTCGATTCGGCCTTTCCTCTTGATACCTGTNCGCGCGTCGGNGGCCAGTCCGAGGACATCTACACGGTTGTTGTCGAGGGCGGGGTTCTCGACGTCAGCCTGGCGTCGCCCGAATTCGACACCTACCTGACAGTCTACGATTCCAATTGCNTNGCCCTCGGCGTCAATGACGATTGCGAGCCGGGAAACCTGGCGCTTTCTTGTCTCACCCTCGAGGTCGCTGCCGGCACCTACTATATCGGCGTCAGCAGCTACGCCATTGGCGAGCAGGGGAATTTCTCGCTCAATATCACCTGCGAGGGGGGAGAGGTTGTCAACAATTGCGCTGACTGTGTCGCCGACGTGATCCTTCCGGGCGAGAGCCTGGCGGGAGACTTCCCGGCGACGACCTGTACGGTTCCCGGCGGAGCCGAAGCCCTGGATCTCTGGAGACTGGAGCTCGAGGAGCCCTTCGTCGGCTCGATTCTTCTCGAATCGGAAGAGTTTGACACGATCCTTGGTCTTCTCGATCGGGACTGCGGTCCGCTCAGCGAGAATGATGATTGCGATCAGACGACCGTCAATTCGTGTCTCCAGGTTGACCTGGATCCAGGCGTCTATTTTCTCAGTGTCACGAGCTTCGAGCCGGGAAGCGCGGGAACCTACAATATCGCCCTGGAGGTTTTCGAGGAGCCCGAGCGCAGCATCGGCCCTTTCCTCAGGGGAGATGTCGATCAAAGCGGCGATCTCCAGCTGACCGATGCGGTGGCGATTTTCTCCTACCTGTTCCTTGGAGACAGCGAGCCCGGCTGCCTGGCGGCCGCGGATGCGGATGGCACCGGGGAGATCAACCTGACCTCAGGCGTCTTCCTCCTGCAGTTCCTCTTTATCGGCGGGCAGCAGCCGGAGGCGCCGTTCCCGCAATGCGCGCGCTCCAGCAGGGCGGCCGATCTTGGCCTGGGCTGTCGGCGTCCGCCGAACTGCTTCTGAGAGANGCCNNCCGGNTTTTNCATCTCGTTCGCGAGATCTTGNCTGGGNGCNCCGAGGTTCTTCATTCCGGGGNCGCTTTCGTTTACTATGCTTCTTGTACTCAACGCGTTTTCTCTACAAGGGGTTTNCAATAGTGCGTTTGTTCGTCCCCAAGATCTTCGCCTTGCTGCTGATTCTTTCGGCCCTCGGCGCAGGCCGCCGGCTGGCGGCGGATGAGCCCGCCTCCGGCTACACGGGNCTCTATGACCNGATCTCACGCGCGGTGGTGGGAATAACCCGGAGCGATTATCCCAGGGAGCGCTCCCGCAGCAGCATCACNCATTTCGGTACCGGAACNTTACTCGATCCGGTAGGGCTGGTGCTTACCTCGCCGACGGTCGTACCTGAGGGCTCACGGAATATTGATGTCTATCTGCATGGCGGGCGCGTCGCCCCGGCCGTGCTGATCAAGGTCTATCCGAGCAAGGAGGTCTCGCTGCTGCAGCTGAAGGATTTCCGCCGCGCGCTACCGCCGGGAAAGGAGAGGCTGGAATACTTGCGGCTCGGCTCGAGCGCCGGCCTGTCGGTCGGAGATCCGCTCTTCAGCCTGGGAAATGCCTTTGGCAGCATCCAGTCCGATGACCAGGTCGTGATGGCGGCTGGTGTGCTTAGCGGGATTATCGAGCTGAAAGAAAAGCATCTCGAATCCGTCTATACCGGGCGGGCGTTGGAATCGACTGCCGCCCTGAACAACGGGATGGATGGCGGCCCACTGGTAGATGCCAGGGGGCGGATGGTCGGCCTTCTTATACTGAATTTTTCCCAGGAGCGCTGGCTTGGGACGGCGATTCCCATCGATGAGCTCAAGCAGCTTATCGAGCCGCACCGCTCCTGGTTTGACGACAGTCTTGAGCGCGCCCCGTCGCTGGCGGGTCTTGAGCTGATGAATTCTCATGAGGGCGGCAAGATAACCGTCCTCAGGGTGAGCCCTGGAGGCGCCGCGGCCTCGGCCGGCCTTCGCCGGGGCGACGTGCTGAGGAAATTTAACGACAGGAAGATCGAGTCCGTTCCGGATTTCAGAGAAGTCTTCAATGCCGCCCGCCCGGGCGAGCAGGTCCGCCTGGAGGTCGTTCGTGACAAGGTCGCCATCTCCATCAACCTGACTTTGTGGGGGAGGTTCTGATGGCGGTATCCATGAGCTCAACAGGTCTATGCGGCCGAGGCTTTTTTTTGCTGCTCGCGCTGTCGTTCGCCATCACGCTTTCGCCGGCGAGTCCCGCGGCGGGCGAGCCTGGAACTCTCTCCGCGATAGCGGACGGTCTGTCAGCCTGGGTGGTCGCCATCAAGGTCGACAGGAGCAAAGACATCGAGATTCCAAGGTCTCGACTTCCTTTTAACGGAAGGGTGTCTCCCGAATCGCAGGGCTATTTCAAGCGACCGAAGGGCTCCGTCACGGGCCTCCTGGTTGATCGCCGCGGCTACATACTGACCAGCAACTACAACCTGCTGGGAACCATCAGGTCGATCACCGTGCGGCTGCCTTCTGGAGAGGAGCGGAAGGCCAGGGTNGTGGCAAGGGATCAGCTCGATGATCTCGCCGTGATCAAGGTAGAAGGCGACGCGGACCTGGTCGAGAAGAAGAGCTGGCGCGATCCTCCCTGGGCGAAGGCCTCGCCCTCCGCGGCGGGAAGCTTTGTCTTCGCCATCGGCCGAGGTTCCGCGCCCGGCCGGATGAATCTCACCGAAGGCATCATCAGCGCCGTTGGACGCAATAGCAACCGTGCCGTGCAGACCGATGCGAAGCTCAACTACGGCAATGTGGGGGGGCCCCTGGTTGACCTGGATGGCAAGGTCATCGGTCTCTCCGGATTTGTCGGGCACACCTACAACCAATGGGGGCTGAATTCCGGCATCGGGTTCGCGACCACGGTTGAAACCATTCGAACGGTCCTGCCCCGGCTGCTGGAGGGCAAGGATTTCGAGCTTCCTCCGCGGCCTTTTCTGGGGATCCAGTCGGAGCCGGCCAGCTCGGGCAATGACGGGGCGCCAGTGGTCGAGGTCGTACCCGACAGCTCCGCCGCCTCCGCTGGCGTCAAGAGCAAGGACGTAATCATCAGGTTTAACGGCGAGGACGTCCCCAATTTCAATCGGCTGAAGTTCCTGATCTTTTCCTGCAAGGTGGGTGACAAGGTCAAGTTTGTCGTCCGCCGCGGCGAAAAGAAGATTACCCTGAGCGGCGTGCTGGGGAAGTTTCCGGAGCGCAGATGAGATGAAGTACATGATCCGCCGCGAACCACAAAGACTTCAACTCTCCGTTCCGGCCCTGCGGGTTTTCCTGGCTCTCCTGGTCTCGCTGTCCTTTGTTTCGAGAGCTTCCGCCGAGACCTTCGAGCAGGTGAGCGCGCTGCGCGCTCTCGAGAAGCGGGTCAAGAGCGTGGTTGCCGGCTGTAAGCCGGCCTTTGTCTTCATCAAGGGAGACCAGGGCGGCGGCTATAGCAGCGGATCGGGCTTCTGTATCAGCCCTGATGGTTATGTCCTCACGAACGACCACGTCATTGCCGGCGCGCGTTCGGTGGTGGCCTATATGACAGGCGGGCGGTATTTCAAGACAGTCGTGGTCGGCAGGGATCCGGGTGGAGATGTTGCCCTGCTGAAGCTCGAGGGCAAGGGGAAGTTTCCCTTTCTCAGGCTCGGCGACAGCCAGGCTGTCCGGCCCGGGCAGCGCGTGCTCGCCCTGGGCGACCCCTTCCTTACCGGCTCTGAGAATGTTTTCGTTCCGGGCGCCCCGGCGAATTTCGAACCGGCGGTNTCGATGGGNATTGTCAGCGCGGTTCACCGCTACAGCGAGACCTACAATGACGCGATCCAGGTTGACCTGGCCGTCAATCGCGGCAACTCGGGCGGCCCCTTGATCACCCTCGATGGCAAGGTTGTTGGGATCAACGGGAAGATCGAGACACGCTTCGCGCTCGGGATTAATACGGGCGTGGGCTACGCGGTCCCTTCGAACCAGATATCGCGCTTTATGAAGCACCTGGAGGTGGCGGAGGGGGGAGCCGTTCTGCATGGAAAAATCGAGGGTCTCGAGGTTGGCGAGCGAGCCGATGAGAAGTCCGGCCTGCCCGTGGTCGGCGTTCGCCAGGGTAGCCCTGCCGCGGCCTCCGGTTTCAAGGCGGGTGATCTGCTCGAGCGCCTTGGCGGGTTGCCGGTCAGGACCCGCTCGAGGTACAAGGGCATTCTCGGAACCTATCCCGCCGGCGACACGGTCGCCGCCGAGGTCCTGCGCGAAGGAGAGAAGCTCACCCTGAAGGCTGTGCTGGTGGCCGGAGGAAAGGCTCACCTGGGCCTCCTCCCGCGCGCCATCGAAAGCGATGTCGCGGGCGTGGGGGTTGGCTCGGTGGTTCGTTCGTCGCCAGCTCAGCGAGCCGGCATCAAGGCGGGCGACATCGTTACCATGTTCGATGGTCAGCCCATCTCCTCAACCACCGAGCTGAAGAGAGTCATGAACCAGCGGCGGCCGGGGGATACGGTAGTACTCAAGCTCTTGCGGGCCGGCGAGAACCTCGAGCTGAAGGTTACGCTCGGGGGCAAATAGCGGAGGCCCGGCGGGCTTTCATAAGAAGCCGGGTTTGGAGATATGATGATAATAAGAGCTCTTCTCGTCATCCTGCCTGCCCTCTCGATGCCGGCTCTCAGCGCCGCAGGAAAGGATTATTCGGCTCCCGGGAGCTATCCGGTCGGTGTTCGTACCATGGTCCTGGTCGACCAGGACCGCGAGGACAGCTATTCTGGCGGGCCGCGGACCCTGGTTACCGAGGTGTGGTATCCCGCGGTTGAATCCGCACGGTCGGGGAAGAAGACGACCTTCAGCGAGTTTTTCGGTAAGTACCAGGCCGAGGCCGGTCAATTCGTTGACCACTTCGGCGGAAAGCTGTCGGAGGTCGAGGGCCGCTTCCGCTGCGTTGGAGTCCGGGGAGCGGCTTTGCGCCCAGGTGCCTTTCCGTTGCTTGTCTTCTCCCATGGCAATGGGGGAATCCGTCACCAGAACATCTTCCAGGTCGAGCATCTCGCGAGTCATGGCTACATCGTTGTTTCGGCCGATCATACAGGTAATGCCGGGCTCGCCCCGCTACCGTCCGGGGCGCTTCCGTATGACAGGTCCGGGCGAGGCCGCTCGGCGCGTAACAGGCCCCGCGATGTCTCTTTCCTGATAACGGAGCTGCTTCGCCGAAACGCCCAGGCCGGCAGTTGGCTGCAAAAGAGTATTGATAGCGAGCGAATCGGGATCCTGGGCCACTCTTTTGGCGGCTTTACGGTCTGCAAGGTTGCCGAGACCGACCGTCGCGTGAAGGCCATCCTTCCTATGACCGTGGGCTACGGCAGAAAGACCTCCGTGCCGATGCTGCTCATGCTTGGTGAGAAGGACCGGACCATGGGCGTGGCCGGGAATGCGGTTGCCAGGCTGTACTACCAGGGGTGTGAGGGTCCCAAACACCTGCTGTCGCTGAAGCGAGGCGGGCACTTCAGCTTCACCGACATGGATGCCATCGCTCCGAGCTTTGGCGATGGTATCGGAGGCGGAGAGTTTCTGCCCAGCGCCCGGGCAAAGAGTGTCGTGAACGCCTACTCGCTCGCGTTCTTTGATCACTACCTTCGCGCGGATGTACAGTCCGGCCGCTACCTCCGCACTAATCCGGACGAAAAAGAGATCCTGCTGAAGAGCGGAAACCTGCCGAAGCTCGGGAAGTCATCTCCCGCGGCCGCCAGCTCGTCCACGCAGGCCGCCACGGTGAAGAAGAAGGTGCTGATCGTTGCCGGGGATGATGTCCCCGCGCACGATTGGCGTAAGACCACGCCTCACCTTCGGGCGCTGCTCTCCGGCAAGGATGGGCCAGAGGTGATCGTCTGCGAAGATCCAGCCATCCTCGCCGGCGGTGGTCTCTCGAAGTACGATGCCATCGTGCTTAACTTTCGAAATCCGCCTCCGCGGGACCCCGGACTCACGGCGCGCAAGGCTCTGGCTGAGTACGTCAAGGCCGGCGGTGGCCTGGTCGTTGTCCACTTCGCCATTTTCGCTTTTCCCGGCTGGGAAGAGTACCGTCACATCATCGGCCGGGTCTGGGTGGGCCGCGTGTCCGGAAAGAAGATCTCAGGTCACAGCCCTCGGGGGGCCTTTGATGTCAAGGTGCTCGACCGAGATCATCCTGCCGTCGCTGGCCTGGAGGATTTCACCGCGGACGATGAGCTCTATTCGAAACTGCAGGGAGTGGATCGCATTCATGTTCTGCTCGATGCCCTTTCGGAATACAGCGGCAAGCGGGAACCTGTTGCCTGGACCCGGTCCTACGGCAAGGGGCGCGTCCTGGTTACCGTTCTCGGGCATGACCTGAAATCCCGGGAGGTACCGGCGTTCAAGACGCTCTTGCGCCAGGGGACCGCCTGGGCGGCGGGACGGGACTAGCCGGGGGAGAGGTTTTCGGCTCAGGTGTACTGATAAGATGACCCGGATGTCGGCATCCATCGATACGATAGAGGGAAACGGATCAGCATATTCTCGACGGCTGATTCAATACCTTGTCAGACCCCAAGCCTAACCTTAAGATAACCTTTCGTGTTCATTTTGAGGGGTTCACAAAAGTAATGAAGAAACTTCTGACGACAACCGTACTTTTTGCCTTCCTGGGAGTGCTCCAGTCATGTCAGCCGGCCGCCAGGGCGCCGGTTGAGACCAAGGAAGAGGAAGCCGGAGGCGGTGCTGCCAAGGGTGGTGTCGGCGCGGGCGTCAAGACTACGCCCGCCGCGCCCTCGGGTGCAGGCGTCAAGACTACGCCCGCCGCGCCCCCGGGTGCAGGCGG
>PAOC01000050.1 GCA_002708465.1 Planctomycetota bacterium | reverse complement strand
CAAAGGCCTCCTTCGTTTCCGATCTTTGAAAATGAACCCACCCCAGCGTATTGAGGACGGCCTGGTTCCTGCACTCGAGCGCGTGAGCTTTCCGTGCAAAAGTGAGCGCCAGCCCCAGATCTTTTCCCCGCAACGCCCTGAACCAGGCAGCCTGGTTCAGAAGCGNCAGGCTCTCTCCCTTCTCCCCCATCGCCGCGTCGACAAGCTCGATCAGCCTGTCAAGCAGAAGCTCAACCTCTTCGCAATAGCCGCGCTCAGAATAGACCGCGTCGTATATGCTGAAGCCGGCCGCGGCCTGGAGCTCAGGGTCCTCCAGGGGCTGGCTCTCCCAATAGCGAATAGCCTCCTCAGGACGCCCCNCCTCAGCCTCCTGTACGACGATGCTCAAACCGGCCCGGTCGCCGCCCAGTGAACGCGCCCGCAGGCGCCCGGCCGCCGCGGCATCCGCATCCCCGCGAGCCTGCGCGGCATGAGANCGCCAGAGCTGCCAGGACCAATCCATGAACGGNCAGGCGATTCCATAGACCCCCAGGCAAAAGGTGAAAACACATACCGTCACCGCGACAACTCCCTTCCTNCCCATGCCGGTTTCCTGCTGAGCTGGCGGACGGCTGAAAAAAAACAGCGCGGCGAAGACCCCGGAAAAGAGCCCTCCGAAGTGAGCCGAGTCAGCGATGTCGACTCCCGATGATTCCCATATAAAAGATTCAAAGAGAAACAGGGAGCCGATCACCAGGAGCCAGCAATAGAACCGCAGCCCCAGCTCCAGGTGCCCATCTTCCTTCCGGCCCATGCGGCAGGCCAGGTACATCCCGAGAAGACCGCAGAGAGCGCCGGAGGCTCCGATGCCGATTCCCCCGCTCGCGACAGCCTGGTAGGTAAGTGAACCCAGCAGGGCAAAGGTCAAATAGCAGGCGAGATAACGCCACGGGCCCAGCCATCTCTCGATGGCTTTTCCAAAGAGAATGATGCCCATCAGGTTGCAGCCGAGGTGGAGCCAGTGGGCGTGAAGGAAGCTGCAGCTAAGAAGCCGCCAGAGCTCGCCCTCCCAGATCTTCGAACGATCCTGGCCCAGGTTTTCAAGCGCCCAGAAGCTCGCTGAGGCGCCCAGGGTCTCCTGGACGACATGAGCCGCGACCAGGACGAAAGCAATGGCGAAGGTCGCCAGCGGATAGGGTTTCCTGACCCAGGGCTTCCCGGTCTTCTTTGAAGGCTCCCCCTCCACGCCATCCTCTTGCTGAAAAGAGGCCTCTTGCTGAAGAGGATCGAATGAAACTCCAGGCTCTGGCTGGCTGATGGGCTCCTGCGATGACAAGACGAGACTCTCCTGGAGTTCAGATTTACGACACCAGGGCGGCCAGGGGAAAAACCGCCGGCCTTATCTTAACAGCGGAACCCGAATCTTTCCGAAACTTCCTGGAATCCGCCGTAAGTGGCTACGCGAGATCAGTTAGCGCAGTCGAGACCATCTCCCCCGGGGTCTGGACCGAGCGCGGGATAGGGCGCCGCGGGGGCGGGCCCGCCGCGGAACATATGGTCGAGCAGCCTCACCGCATCGGTGATGTTCAGAGTCTCGTCGTCGTTGATGTCGGCAGCATCGCCGCAGGGAAGTTCCGCTCCGCGGAAAAGATGGAAGACGATCTTCACCGCGTCACTGACATCGACCCTGCCATCTCCGTTTGAATCACCCCGAATGAACTGGGCCGGCGGCGGCGTGATATTGAAATCAACTGCGTTGGAGACCTGTGCATCCACGTTGCGGGCCGTGACCCGGACCAGGCCAACACCATCCGGTACCCGCGCGCTGATGACGCCGGCATTGCCTCCCTCGTCGAAACTGACCGATGGCGACTCCGTATCACCGAAGAAAACCCGGACCCCATCATGGAAACCCGTTCCCGTGATGGAAATATTATCGCCCGCGGGCGCGCGGGCTGGATCCAGCATGGTGATGACCGGGGCGTCCCACTCGGCGTTGGTGTTGGTGACGCTGATCGTCTCGGTGCCGACGATATTCCCGCGGCGATCGAAGCCGATCAGGTTGAGCTCGTTGAGACCCGGATGCAGCTGGATGTCGTTGATCCGCCAGGTCGTCATGGCGGGAAAGTCCGTCTCGTAGTATTCCTCGTTGACTAGGATCTGGCCAACTCGTACCGAGGCGTTGCCCGCGAGATCGACGGTGAAATCGTCAACTGAGAAGTTCCGGCCGCTGTTGGTGGTGATCCTGAACGGCGTGCTGATGACGCTCGAGATGCGGCTGCGGAGCGAAGACGCCCGCTGGTCAATGTACCCGCCCGGCTGGCCGACGCTGGTATTGCCCATCCCGATAGCGCTGAGGCGCTGCATATAGGGAGCCAGGCGAGCGGAGGTAAACCAGCTCTCGTCGCCATTGACCATCTCATCCAGGATCCCGTACCACATCCGCTTGATCGCGGGACGGTTCATCAGGCGATGGACCTCGCCGAAGCCGCCCGGATTGAAGGCTGAGTTGGGAGAGCTGGGGATCAGGAAGGAGCTGGTGCTGCCGTAGGTAAGCTCCATATCCCACGCCAGGAGACAAAATCTTCCATCGATCCCGGGACGGTAGAGATAACAGTTCTTGCCCCGGTTGGCGCCCCAGGTGTCCCAATCATCGGTGTTGAGCCGCACAGCCCAGATGCGCAGCATCTCCTCTACATTGACGATGTCCCAGACGACCTCGTCAAAGACCGCGTTGCTGGTCTGGGAGGGGTCCAGAACCCGGGCCAGCTCGATGAGGCTGCTGAAATCATCTTCACCGTTCTTGGCCCGCAGGCCGAAGAACCAGCGATAGTTTTCCTTGTTNTCACCGTTGCCGTCACTGCGCGGACTCGAAGGAGGATATCGCACCGTGGCATTGGTATTACCCGCCCGGCCGCCGCTGTCGTTGATGACAAAGCGGTCATCGACCTCGAAGAAATCACCATCATCATCCCCCGGAAACCATAGCGAGAGGTACTGCACGTCCGGAACCCAGGTGTGCTCGAGGGTGTTGGTGGTGCGGGAGTTGAGCTGCCAGCGAACCATCGTCTGGATCTCCGAATACGGAGTGCCCTCCGTCCCCTGGTTGTGCCTGATGAGATAGTGGGAGATTCTCTCGCGGGCGTTGTTTCCGCTGCCGTGATGATTGTCGAGNTTCATCTTCCGAATTCTCTCATGCAGGAGATCATCACGCGGCATAACCGCCCTGAAGCTGCCGCCCCAGCCTCCCCGCGCGAAAGGACTTCCCGAGAACCGGGTCGAGGAGCCGTAGTAGAGGCGCGAGCCGCCGTAAACGAAGGTGCCCGGGACAAGATCATTCGACTGCTGCCTGCGGCTTCCTATGCGCGATTCATCTGCATCGGTCACCCAGAACCGGTAGCTGTGGTAGTTGGTCGAGGGGAGCCTCTGATCATGACGATAGATCAGGTAGCGTTCATCGTTGCGGCTGATGGCNGTGGGGTTGAGAACCAGCGGATGGGTTCGATTCGCGATATCTACCGGGTACCTCCCCTGCCGGCCGCCTTCATCTTCGGCTGTGATGAAGAAGATGATCTTCGTCCCCATCGAACGACCCGGGATGGTGCCGCTGTAGAGGTCGCCGCCGCGGTGGGTCATGTTCGCCGTGGAAGGAGACGCCGAGGGGTTGTTGGATGAGTAGCGCAGGCGAACATTGCCCACCCCGTCCGCATCACTGACCCTGGCGTAGACCGTCACCGCCTCGTTCGCTCCAGGAACCGGCGGGTCCTGCCAGACATCTCTGATGACAGGGCCGAGGTTCGCGCTGCCCGTCTCTTCGATCAGCCGGCGGGTGACGCTGTTGATCCGTCCCGGGGTTCCGAGGTTCTCAGGCACCGCCAGGCGATGGGATTTCGCCATGGCGTGCTGGTAGCCATGCGTCAGGATGGTCTGCGAGCCGATGACCCAGCGCGCATCGAAGGAAATCTGCAGATCCTCATTGGTGTTCAGGTTCGCCAGGCCGAAGCCGCCCGAGGGCGTCTCGAGTCGGTTGACCTTGTTGTCGCCGCGCCCGGCGGCGACGACCTTCAGCGAGCCGCTTCCCGCGATCGGATCGATGGTCGTCCTGCCGCTTCGCCAATGGGTACCCTCTATCATCCAGCCGCGGGTGTTCGAGTTGAAGTCGCCGTTACCAAGCTGCTCCGCTCCATCGACAAAGGTCGTGGTCCGGTCAACAAGGCGGGGAATGAAGCTCAGATCTGAGCTGGTGAGATTGCCGTTGTGAACCTGCACCGCGAGAACGTTCTCGCCGAGCCGCAGGACCGCGCCGGGGTTCTCCAGGGTTCGCTCCACCANCGTAGGCTCGCCGGCGCCCGAGGCCGGCGCGTCCCAGTCGGGGCTGTTGACGTTGTAGGAGGCGACCTGGACGCCGTTGATATAGGCGTAGAAGCCATCATCGACGGTGATCGAGAGGATGAGCTCGTTGATGTCCTCGATATTGGTCACGTTGAAGGTCTTGCGGCAGAAGACCGTCAGGTAGCTCTNCCTCATGTCATCAAGCACCGTGTTGTCGTCGCCATCGCCGTAGCCGATCCCGGTCCGCCCGCTCTNCCAGCCGGAATCGTCAAAATCACTGGCCCGCCAGTTAGCCGGCGGCGCCTGGGTCCCCTTGAAATAGCGCCAGATTTCATCATCGCCAATCAGCTCGGTGTCGTTATTACGAACCGCGCCGCCGACNATCGAGAGGTTGTCCACCAGGCTCATCCCGCGCGTCATGAGCAGAACGTGAAGCTCAGACTCCCCGCCCCCGTGGCGGCCCACATAGCTGAAGTGCTCAACCTCCGCCTTGTCGGAATCATCGCTCGCATCCCACGCCGCGCCAAAGCGGTTGTCCTGGTAGGGATCGATCAGCTCCATCGAGGAGCCCAGCCCATCCGNCCAGCGCGGCCAGTCGCCCCCATCGTAATAGCGTACCGTGTCGACTGTGCGGCCCATGTCGTCCTTGAGAGTCTGCCTCTCGCCGCTGTCGCGCAGGGTGTTGAAGTCATCAATCGCATCCGGATCCTGTTCCGGACCGAGAACCGAGTTGGCCGGAAGACCATGGAGCTCCTCAATCAAGCGCGGGTTGCGCCCAATGACGAGATAGGTATCGGGAGACATCCGGGTGCCGGCGGGAAAGGTGAAGCTGAGCCCGCGATTGAGCTCCCAGCCGCCGATGTCGACAACCCGGTCGCTCCGGTTGTAGAGCTCGAGGTACTCCTTGTCCTCGTTGTCGCCGAGGGGATGGTACATGATCTCGTTGATCACGATATCCTGGTTCACGTCCATCCTGTTGGCCGAGCCTCTCGTCGGCGCCGAGGCGCCCTCCAGCTCATCATCACCATCAGGAACCCGGGCCTCGCTCATGTCGACGAATTCGGGCTCGAAGTTGTAGGCATCGAGCACCTTCTCGCCGGTGTCATCCACCAGGGCAACAAANANCCTGTCCNNCTCTTCGGTAATCGAGAAATCGAGTCCCAGCTCGGTGTCGGTGAAGGTCAGGTAACCGCCGGAGACGATACTTGTCCCTCCGGGGAGCTGCCGCTTGGTGAGGTCGCCGGGATCATCGGTCAGATAATGTCCCGAGAGATTGACNGTCGAGCCCGAGCGGTTGTAGAGCTCGATCCAGCGCTCTCCATTGGTCAGCATGAGCNCCTCGTTAAGGAGCACGGGCGAGCTTCCAGCCTCCTGGAGAATGTCCGGTCCGGGGTCCCCGGGGTCTCCGCCGCCGGGGTCCTCGATCGGGTCGCCGTTGCCGTCAAAATCGAGACCCTCATCGACATTCGTAGTAACCTGGAGCTGCGAGATGTCGGTGATCGGCGCTCCGCCTACTCGTGCCTGGAAACGCAACCTGAAGCTCCAGCCGCCGCCGTTCTCGAAAACCTTTACGGCTACCAGGTTTTTCCCGGGCNGCAGGGTCGCCGAGGCGGTGTCCTGGACCTGCCCGGAATTGCCGACACCCCGGCAGGCATCGTTCACATGCACGTGGCTGCCGTTGATCATGACGGCGATGGCGTCATCGCTCGCGCATCCTATGGTAACTCTCAGGTCCGAACCCGTGACGTTGTCTACGTAGGTGAAGGCATAGCCCATCACGTTTTCAGGATTCGGCGGCCAGACCGACTCGTTGAAATCGATCGTGTCTCCAAACGAGAGGTACTCCTCGACCGTGGGAGTATTGGTCGGTGAATTCTGATGCAAGCCCGTGGAGCGGGCGCTGGCAAAGCTGGTATTGACCACGTCTCCAGCCCTCCAGTCCATATCCGTCTGCCGCCGGGTGCCGCCTCCGGCTTCACGCAACCAGTCCGCGCGAATGACCGAGTCGCCAAGATCGCAGGTGGCTCCGGTATAGGGTCCGAGAACCAGCCAGGTGAGAATNAAACCGTTCGAGTCCATGCCATTGGCCGGCGGCTCAAAGACCGCCCCCGCCTCAAANGAAGGACCATTCGGCCTGCCCGGCGTACCTCCCAGCGCCCGGCTCAGACGCCAGCTGTCCGCATCGTCCACATCCAGGAAGGGGGCCTTCAGGGTAAGAGAATGTCCCGTACCATCGGCTCCGACAGGCCACTTNCCCCGGTCGTTGTAACGCAGCTCCGTAACNATGCGGCCACCGGTATTGCAGATCTCGATTCTCTCGCCGGAATTGTCCAGTGAGCCGATCCAGTCGCCAATGGTATTGGTGATGCCGTAGCGGTCGCGAATCGCGGCCTCGTTTGCGCAGATCACCAGGTAGGAGTGGCCATCGAGGTAGGTGCCGCGGGGAAAGACGAAATTGATTCCATTGCAGATCGAGTAGCCGCTCAGATCGACCGGATCGATGTTCTCATTGTAGAGCTCGATGAACTCATCACCCTGGTCCTCCAGAGCGCCGGAGTGGTACATGACCTCGGAGATGGTCAGGGCCTGGAGCCTCCCCGAAGCAGGAAAAAGAACAAGCAATGCGAAAAGAAGAATGTAAGCGGTTGCCGGCCTTGCCGGCGCTGACGCCGAGCACAGGCTCGATGCGTAAGTATGATTGATCATGAATCCCCCCCGGATGTGCCTTCGTTTCCTCAATAATACCCCTTGGCTTACGCTCCCGGCAAACTATGCCGGACTAAAAATCACAGCCCAGGATGTCCCCGTCGGGGTCCGTTCCCGATGCCGGGTAAGGAGGCGCCGGAGGAGCGCCTGACCTGAAAAGGAAATCGAGCAGGTAGACCGCGTCGGTGATCACCAGCTGCTCATCATCGTCGGCATCGGCGGCGTCCTGGCAGCCGAGCTCCATCCCGAGGAAGAGATGCCCGACCACCGCGACCGCGTCGCTGATGTCGACCGCCCCATCGTTGTTGGCATCTCCGCGCACGAACACCGANCCCTCCTCGATGTAGGTGAAGGTCACNCCGGAGGNNTCCTGCCCGTTGGANTTCCGCACCGTCACCTCGACCGCNCCCGAGCCCTCAGGCACCTCGACGATGATCTTCGTCGGGGAGATTCTCTGCGCCGAAGGCGCGAGCGTATCGCCGAAGAACACCGTGATCCCGGGCAGGAAGTTCGCGCCCCTGATCTCGATCGTATCGCCGACAACGCCCTCGGCTGGACCCAGGGCGTTGATGGTGGGCGGCTCGAAGACCGCCGTGCTGGTAACTGTGATGCTGTCGGCGCCAAATACGTTTCCGTTGAGATCGATGGCGAGCAGCTCGAGGAAGTTCTCGCCCGGCCCAAGGGGGATTTCGTCCACCCGCCAGCCAGTCATGCTCGTGTGCTCGAGCTGATAGCTCTCGCCATTGAAGAGCACCTGGCGCAGCCGCGCGGGCCCGGTGCCGGCGAGNGAGANCTCNCNCTCCNCGGTGGAGAAGTCNGCTCCGTTCCTCGTCGAGATCCGGAAGGCCGTATTCGAAACCGAGGCGATCCTTGTGCGAAGGCGGTTGCGGCGCTGGTCGATGTAGCCGTTCGGCTTGCCGATCGTGGTTTCGTTCATCCCCAGCCGGTCGAGCTTGGTCATATACTCATTCAGCCGGGTGGAGGAATAGAAGGCGTTGTCGCCGTTGACCATCGTATCAAGGATGCCGTAGTAGAGCTTCTTGATCGGCAGGATCTGGAACATCCTGTCCGCCTCGGCGAACTTGCCGCCGCTGGGACGGAAGGCCGAATTCGGCGAGCTGGGAATCAGGAACTGGTCAAGACGACCGGTCTCGAAGGTCAGCTCCATGTCCCAGGCCAGCAGGTGCCATCTTCCCTCGGAACCATCCTGGTAGAAATAGCAGTTCTTGCCTCGGTCTGTCCCCCAGGTGTCCCAGTCAGCCTGGTTGAAGCGGATCGCCCAGATGCGCAGCATCTCCTCGACGTTGACCTTGTCCCAGACCTGGCTCTCAAAGGCCGCGTTATTGGTGACGGCGGGATCCATCAGGCGGCAGAACTCCATGAAGTTGGTAAAATCATCCGCGCCGTTCTTGGCCCTCAGGCCGAAGAACCAGCGGTAGTTCTCCTTATTGGATCCATCCCCCTGCCTGCGTTCACTCGGCGGCGGATAGCGGACGTAGCCATCGCTGCTTCCCGTCCGGTCCCCACTGTCATTGATCACGAAGCGGTCATCCATCTCGATGAAGTCGCCATCGGCCTCGTCGAACCACAGCCCGACATACTGGGTGTCCGGCACCCAGACATGCTCGCGGGTCGTCGTGATCCTGGTGTTGACCTGCCAGCGGGCCATCGACTGCACCTCCGAATAGGGCACCGCGATCGTTCCCTGGTTCAGGCGCAGCAGGTAATGGGCGATCCGCTCCCGGGCGTTGCTCGGGTTGTTGTGATGGTCCTCCAGGTTGAACTTCCTGATCCACCCGTTGATCGGCTTGTCCCGGGGCGAGACCACCCGGAAGCTGCCGTTCCAGCTGCCGCGGGCCCATGGACTCCCCGAGAAGCGCATCCCCGCCTCGTGGTAGATCGTTGTGCCGCCGAAGCTGAAGGAGCCGTCGACCAGGTCGTTGGAGAGCCTCNTGCGGCTGCCAAGACGAGATTCGTTGTAGGCGCTCGTGTGGAAGCGGTAATCGTGGAAGCGGGTGGACGGGTTCCTCGTCGACTCCTGCGAGTAGATGAAATAGCGCCGGTCGTGAATGCCTGTCGTCGGTGGATTCAGCACCATGGGATGGGAGCGCTCGGAGATATCAACCGGGAAGCGGCCGGGGTTGCCCGAGGCATCCGTCGCCTCGATGAAGAAGATGACCCTCGAGTTGACGCTCTGCGCCGGAACCACGGCCTCCCAGGCGCCCCCTCCCACCTCCGTCATCTCCACCGTCGAGGGATTGGTCGTCGGGTTGTTCACCGACCAGCGCAGGCGAAGACTCTCGACCCCGTCGGAGTCGGCCGCGCGGACCTGGATCCGGACCTGCTCACCAGCGACCGGGACCTGGGGAGTCTGCACGAGGTCGGTCATCACCGGGCCCAGGTTGACGGCGCCGCCGGCCTGCAATCTCCTGGTGACGCTGTTGAGGCCCCCGGGACTGCCGAGGTTTTCGGGCACGGCGAGCTCGTGGGTCTTCGCCATCTCGTGCTTGTAGCCGTGGGTGTTGATCGTCTGGGATCCGACATGCCATTTCGCATCGAAGACAACAAGCTGGTCCTCCTGCGTACTGAACGACCGCACACCGCTATTGGCGCTCTCAATCCGGTTAACCTTATTGTCGCCGCGTCCGGAGGCGATGATCTTCAGGGAGCCGGCCCCGTCGATCGAGTGAGTGGTGCTGCGCCCGCTGCGCACATGGGTTCCCTGGATGGTCCAGCCGCTGGCGTTTGAATTGAAGGTCGGGTTCACCAGGCGCTCATCTCCCCGGACGACGTCCGAAGGCACCCGGTTGACCAGGCGCGGGATGAAGCTCAGGTCGGAGCTATTCATCGAGCCTCCGTTATGAACCTGCACTGCGAGGACATTCTCTCCCTCGTTGAGCAGTTCGCGGAAATTCGTAATCGATTGCTGCTGGAGGCTCGGCTCGCCAGCGCTGGAGGCCAGCGCATCATGGGCAGGTGAGTTGACGTTGTAGGAGGCGACCTGGGTGCCGTTGAGATAGGCGTAGAACCCATCGTCAACCGTGACCTGGAAGACCAGCTCCTCGAGCTCTTCGGGGTCATCAACGGTAAACGTTTTCCTGCAGAAGATCGTCAGATAGTTGTTCCGCATGTCATTGAGAACGGTCTCGTCATCGCCATCGCCGTAGCCGATGCCGGTCCGCCCGCTGAGCCAGTCAGAATCATCAAAGTCGAGAGCCTTCCAGTTCGCGGGAGGCGCCCGGGTACCCTTGAAATAGGCCCAGGTCTCGTTGGTGTCGATGATGGGAATATCCTCGCTGGCCGCGCCTCCCTGGAGCACCGAGACGTTGTCCACAACGGTAATTCCGCGACTCAACAGCAGCAGGTGGAGCTCNGATTCACCTCCCCTATGGCGTGTAGTGTAGGAGAATCGGGTAACCTCGGACTTGTCCGAGTCATCGCTCGCGTCCCAGGCCATGCCGAAACGGTTGTCCTGCAGCGGATCGATAAGCTCGATCGAGGANCCGTGGCCATCCGCCCAGCGCGGCCACTCGCCGCCGTCGAAATAGCGCACCGTGTCGGTCGTGCGCCCCATCCCGTCCTGCAGGGTAATCCGCTCGCCGCGGTCGCTCAGGCTGCCGAAATCATCGAGGGCCTCCTCGTCAACCGGCCCAAGCACCGAGCTCTCTTCCAGGCCGTAGACCGACCTGAGCAGGGCGGGATCCCGCCCCACCACCAGGTAGCCGCCCGGCGCCACGACCGTATTGTCGGGAAAACTGAACTCGAAGCCGCTGGTGAACTCCCAGNCGGTCAGATCCACCGGCGCATCCGAGCGGTTATAGAGCTCTACGAACTCGCGGTTCCTGTCATTGGAGATCGGGTGATACATGATCTCGGCGATCACGATGCCCGTTTCCACGTCCAGCCTGTTCTCAACCCCCGGCGTGGGCTCCGCCGCATCGCGCATCTCGCCCCCGTCCGGTACCCGGGACTCGCTCTTGCCGTCGTGGCTCGGACGGAAGTTGACCGCGTCGACCACCCGTCCGCCCCTCGGCTCGATGAGCGCCAGGAAGACATCGTTGCTCTCCTCGCTGATGGAGAGATCCAGCCCCAGGGCCGCCTCGGTCACCACCAGGTAGCCGCCGGCCGGGACGATCGTGTCGGCGGCCAGTTCCACCTTCTGAGAGTCGTTGCGGTCATCTGTCAGGTAATAGCCCGCAAGATCGACATCTCCGGAGGTCGAGTTGTAGAGCTCAATCCAGCGCTCGTCCGTGCCGCGAAAGAAGCCCTCGTTGATCCGGATCCCGAGCGGATCCCGGCAGAAACCGCCAGGATCTTCGGGCACCTTCACCTCCTCGCCCTCGCCGGGAAGCGTCCCGTCTCCGGGACTGGAGATCACATCGCCGGTGAGCTGAACGTCTTCCCAGGTGACGGAGGACGTCCCGCAGCCGCCGCTCGATGTCAGGGCGAAGCCCACGTAGACCGCCTCTCCATTGTTCCAGATCGTACGTCCGCTGTTGAACGAGCCGATGGCGCGCCACGACCTCCCGTTGGTCGAATAGTAGCAGGTGATGGAGTCGCCGCTGCGCCGCAGGCGATACCATTCCGGGTGGGTGTCCAGCGACGCGGGCTCCTCGCTGTTGTCGCTNCCGTGCGTCGTCCTGCGCAGGATCCTCGCCCCGTCGGGCTCCGGGGAGTCGTGCACGAAGACAAAAGCCGAACGATCCGTCAGGTCGCGGCGAGCCATGATACCTGCCCGGTCCATGCCCTCGCCCTCGAGCCAGTTGCGCGAAGCGAGCCGCCCCCTCAGGTCAAAGTTCCCCCTGACCTGGAGATAGCCGAAGTGGAGCTGGTCACTGCCGGAGCCGATGCCATCGCCGGAGCCGATGATCTCGTAGCTCTCGACCCCGTCAACCGTACGCGTGGCGAAGCCGCCGGCCGTACAGGGCTCGCCGATGTCCTGCTGTCCGTGGAACAGGCCAACGGGGTCGCCGTAGATGGGGCCGGGACCGGAGGGGCCCTCCGACACCTCAACCCCCTCCCAGCAGGGGTTCGGGCCGCCGGGCGAGCCGCCGGGATCGCTTGACTGTATCCAGCTGTCGGGATCATCCTGGTCGGTNTAGGGGGCGAAGAGCTCGAGGGAGTGTCCCAGCCCATCCGCTCCCACCGGCCACTTGCCGCGGTCGTTGTATTTCACCCGAAGGACAGTCCGGCCGCCCGGGTTGCAGATCTCGATGTCCTCGCCGCCGTTGGACAGCGAGTTGCCGCTCTCTCCATCCCAGGCCCAGTTGCCGACAGTATTGTCGATGGCGTAGAGCGTCCGGATCGCCTCCTGGTCGGCGCAGACGACCAGGAAGGAGTTTCCCTCCATCCAGGTTCCCTCGGGAAAAACGAAGCTGATCCCGTCGCAGATCGCATAGCCGGAGAGATCGAGCGGGTCGGGGTTCTCGTTGTAAAGCTCGATGAACTCGAANCGNTTCTGAAACTCGCCGCGGGGCGAGTACATGATCTCGGAGATCGTTACGGCCTGGAGACTGGCCGAGGAGAAAAGTCCGATCAAAAAAACGCTGAACACCCGGATAGAATTCGATAGAAAGCGGCGGTTCATCTCAAATGGTTCCTCTTAGATAGTGTCCTGAAATTCCGNTCCAAACATCTGGGGGCCAATATCACGNCAAGCCANAGCGCGGGCTCGAAATCTCTTTAACAGCTTGGCATCTTAACTGNAAATAGCGGANTTGAGGAGNCCTCTCATCCCAATCGACAATTCCAGACATCTACCAGATNTCCGTTAGCAACTCTTATCCGCCGGGCGGCGCCAAGATTGGACATCTCTTTCCATTCAGTGTTCGGACAATACAGGAGCCCCTTGCCAGGCCACGGAGTCATCCCCGAGCTTAAAACCCCTGGAATCAGCTCCGGCCCGCCAGGCGCTGGTAGAGATTGAGCAAAAACGCCCTGTTGTCCATGCCGGCATAATGAAGCTCTCCTCCCATCCGGGAAAAGGATTTGCAGAAGCGGACGTAGTAGGCTGGATGATCCATCGGCGGCTCCCCCCTGGACCAGTCCCAGGTCGACTCGGCCAGATCGTTGACCACGATTAGAAAATCTTCGAGAGCGCCGCCCTCACGGCAAACGAGGTTGCGGGCCATGGAAAGTGACTTCTCAAAGATCATCGGCGACATGACCGCCGAGCCAACGCTCAGGTAGACCCCNCCCTCCAGGCCGCTGATCGTGTCGGCATATAGCAGGAAGTCTGACATCGAGGCGCGGCCAACAGCCCCGCCATTGAGCAACGGGTGAGGATAGATGATGTCCTGGCCAATTCCCGGATGAACGGTAAAGCGAGCGCCCTGGCGAAAACAGGCGGCCTGGATGCTCATCGATGAATGAGAATGCGGAAGGCCCAGCGCCCCGGACTCGAGACCGGAGTTGTCCATCGCATCGAGGAGATCAGCCGCCGCGGCCGCCCTGGGGGCGGCCCCCGGACCTCCGCAGCCGCCGGCCTCCAGCGCGGCCAGCAATTCCTCCCTCGCGGGAACATCGATACGCTCCTCGACAATCATTCGTCCGATGGAATGCCCATACCCCAGGCCATCGAAAGCGCCGACCAGGAGGGCCAGGCCAATACTGCCCCCGGTCTCTTCCCACATGCCGAACTGTCCGCTGCTGACGTATTCCTCCACGTCCTCACAGGTACGGCCGAGGAAGGCGAACTCCCAATCATGGATGGAGCCGGCCCCGTTGGTGGCGATGTGCTGCAGCCAGCCCTCCTCGACCATCCTGCCGAGAAGCGGAGCCAACCCGTTCCTGATCANGTGGGCGCCATGGCATAGCACGACGGGAGCTCCCCTTTGCCTGGCTTCGATAATCCGCTCCGCGGCCCGGTCGATAACGGACGCGGCGAGCCCCGGGTCCGGGGCCGGGGTTTCCGGATCAACGGCAACCTCGCTCATCTCGAGCTTGCTCCGCCTCGAGTTTACGGGCAGAAACTCCAGCCTGGACCGGTCAAACCCTTCTCTTTGCAATTGGCCTCCAATCCTGTCGACACCGGGAACGCCGCGCAGCCCGCAGGATCAACCTACCGGGGACTCCGGAGGCATGCAAGGTTGCAGCGAAAACTGCTCCTGGAGGAAGCGGCCCACGACATTAGCTGCTCCTGCGTGGTGGGCGTATTGGAGATGCAGACACTTGACGAAATCCCATTCCCTGATACCCCCGATGCCGGTATTCCTGTAGACGTTCTCCCAGCCCTTCTCGATAACGGCCTTCTGGTGAGCCGGGAGGAGAGCAGCCCAGCGCTCACGGCCGTAGGCTTTGTGGTTTTCGTGGTACTCCGCCCTGAAATCGGAATCGGCCTGGATCCTCTCCTCTATTTTCCCTATCCAGCCATAGGATTCAAACTCGGAGACCTGGCGAATCAGGGATGGACAGGTAAGCCAGAAGAGCGTCGGAAAGGGAGCGAGCGCCTCGCCCTGCTCACCGAGGGTCAGCGGATAGTAGCGAATGACCTGGGGATGCCCCGCCGGGCAGTAGACCTCGACCTTCAGAACGCCGGTGGGCCTGCGCCCGAGCTGCGACTCGAGCATATCGAGATCATCCTCGCCGGCGCGTGAGGCCGGAAAGTGTCCATCACTCATCGGTCGCCTCTCCTGTCAAATCACTCCCAGCTCTTTCCATATGTTTCCGCCTCCAGTATCCTCCCAGGCCGGGTTCCGAAAATTCGGCTGGATGGGAGAGGGCAGGATGATAGCCTTGGTGAGCAATCGCCGGGCAAAAAATTATGGGCGACTGTTCCGGATCAACTTAGAATAATCTATCCCGTCTCCTCGCGTTAAGGTAGCCGTCGCGACAAGGGAAACGATTCCAACTTTCTGATCTACTCTCCAGGCAGGACAAATCGATGACCTCTTTCAGTATTCCGACCCTCTCCCTTTCGGCCCTCTGCGCCGCCCTGGCCCTGTTGCCGCCTACGGTAAACGGGCAGGAAGAAGGCGTCAGCAAGGGCGCGATCGGCAAAGCCCTTCGCTCTCCCAACTCCCTCATTCGCCACGACACGTGGACCAAGATGAACCCCGAGGAAAAGAGCCAGTTCAGCATGCTCGTAAAGATCATGGCAAAGATGCCCTGGTTCGACCGGGATGGCACCATCAAGGCGCTGGCNACCGCCGCCAGCGACGAGGTACTCGACAAGATGATCAAGGCCCTCAAGAAGGACAAGGACCGCGCGGTTCGCCAGGGCATGGCCGTCGCCCTCGCCAAGATGGATGACCCGATCTTCTACAAGCATCTCTACGATGCCCTCGATGACAAGGATCCCACGGTTCGCCGGGTCGTGGTCCACAGCCTGCGGGTCCACAAGAAACCCGAGGCCGTCGACGCCCTCGTCAAGCGCTTCCAGAAAGAAGATGACCCGGTCGTCAAGACCTTCCTCGAGAGCTCACTCAATGAGCTGACCCAGGCCTACCGCGGCCCCAAGGCGGAATACTGGCTGTCCTGGTGGGAGACGGCAAAGAACGACCCGGACTACAAGCTCGGCGAGACCGATGAAGAGGCCGAGAAGGCCGCCGAGGATCTCGGTCACAAGCTCAAGAAAAGAAGGACCGTGTCGATCCTCGGAGGAGTCACGCTCGAATCCTCAGAGCGCGGTTCGGGAATCGGAGTCCCGATCCTGATCATCCCTCCCTACAACTATAGTGAAAACATCATGCTGCCGTTTCTCTCCGAGATCGAACAGCGGCATAAGCTCCACTACATCAAGCTGCCCCCGGTAAAAAGCTTCAAGAACCTGCGAGTCGTCAGCGCCAAGCAGATTCCCTATTATCCGATCGACCAGCTGGTCGACGCGTTCGAGGACCTGCGCAAGGAAACCAAGCAGGAACGTTTCGCGATCATGGCCTGCGGCATGAACAGCTGGATCGCCATGCGCTACGCGAAGAAATACCCCAGGTCGGTGGCCGGCATCCTCCTGGTGGCGCCGCTGTCGGGGGTCAAGGAATACGCCAGGGCAACAGACCGCTTCGAGAGACAGGGCAAGAGCAAGAAAGACACCGAGATGCACTACTTCGGGCTAACCCGGAGATTCAACTCTCAAACCGGAGAAAGCAACCTGGACTCCTACCAGCGCGAGAACGAAATCTCCAAATGGGAAGGCGAGGGCGGCTGCATCGACCGCCGCTCCTGGAGCCTCTTCTTCCAGGATGAGCGTGACTACGTCATCAGTATGCTCTACCCGGTCAAGAACCACGTGATGGGAAGCGTCGCCATTCCTGACTTTGACCTCTTCAAGGAACAGAAGCCGGCCCTGAGGATCCCGACCCTAGTGATCACCGGCAAGTCGAGCCTCTACAACAGCATCGAGGACTCCAAGGCGATCGCCAAGTACTACCGCGGACTCTGCCTCGTCTACGGCTACTCTTCCTGCATGCCGTTCTGCGAAGAATCCAAGCGGTTCAATAAAGATGTCGCCGGCTTCCTCAAGAAGTTCACGCGGGTGAAGAAAGACAAGTCAAAGAAGTAGAGCCGGTACCAGGACCCACCCCTCCGGAGAAAACCGTGAATTACAGAAAACCTACCGGCGGCAGGCCCATGGCATTCCTTTCGCTCATCCTGGCCGCCGTCCTGCTTGTTCCCGCCATAGCCAGCGGCCAGAAAAGACGGTCATCGAAGACCCGCCTCAGCCGTGACGAGCAGATCGAGGCGGCCCTCAGAAAACGCACCCAGAAGATCCAGGACCAGTACTGCCGTGACCTCGTCAGGATAGCGAACTGGGCCGCGCTCCAGGGTCTCAAGAAGGAGGCCACCGGACTGGCAGACAGGATCAAGGGGATCAACCCCGGCTATTCCAGGCTCGAGGACGTTCAGGAGAAGATCGAGAAAGCCGAGCAGGAAAGCGATGCGGATAAAAACGAAAAGAACGGCAAGTCCCTGCTCACGCGACTGAAAACGGCCGACAAGAAGCAGGGCTCCGAGCTGGTCAAGCTGGCTACCGGCTGCATGAAGGTCGGCCTCTTCACCAGGTCCTTCGACATGATCAGCCACGTCCTCGAGATCAGTCCGGACGATTCGAAGGCCCGTAGAATCCTGGGCTACAAGAAAGACACAAAGACCAGGGAGTGGATCAGCACCTGGGAATACGGCCAGCGCAGGAAGAACTTCATCACGNAGGAGGGNTGGTTCGAAAAGAAAAAGAAGAAAGACTTCGACNCGGGNCTNCGNCCCTACAANGGCAANTGGATCCCNGCCGAACGCGANAAATCNATNCGNACCCGCAACGANTACGCNCCCTATTCNGTNNAGAGNGAGCACTTCGAGGTNCTGACCAANATGGGNCGGGNNAGNGCNTGGGANTTCGCNCTGAAGCTCGANGATTTCTANACCCAGTTNTTCAGGACNTTCATCGGNTANTACGANCAGATCGCNGGAGCCAAGCTGCTCTTCAANCGCCCNGANGTCAAGAAGATGCACCAGGTCATNCTNTTTCCCAGCCGCAANGNCTATCTCCTGCACGTCAAGCAGGANAAGGGCAANGACAAGCTGCTGANAGAATCGGCCGGCTTCTACTCNGGCAGCGACCGCAAGTCNCGCTTCTACTGGTCNGANAACGAGGAGGAGACCTACCGCACCTTCTANCACGAGGTCGCCCACCAGCTCTTCGCNGAGACCAAGGNNACCCGNAGCNGCGGCAGCCGCGGNAACAACTGGGTCGTCGAGGGCATCGCCGTCTATATCGANACCTGGAANAANNTCGANGGNCNCTGGGTTCCNGGCTNCGAGACCGGCGGCAACCGCATGGTCACGGCCAAACGCTTCCTGGCCGCCAGCAAGAACTGGGGCCTGCAGTCCTTCGCCCACATCGACAACGACCAGTTCCACAAGGTCAACAGGGGACTCAACTACTGCCTGGCGGGAGCCCTGTGCTACTTCTTCATGCACTACAACGATGAGGTCTACAAGGAGGACTTTGTTCGCTTCCTGAGCGCCTACTACATGGGGAAGGTCAGCAACGATTCCCTCGCCGAGTACATCAAGGTGGAAGGCGGCGGCGGATTCAACGCCCTCGAGAAACAGTTCAAGGAATACATGGCCACCCTCGGNGAAAAGAAGCCCGAGGCTGAGAAGGACGAGGCTGAGGACGCCCTCGAGGAATAAACCTCAGGTCTCCACCCCACCGGTGCCGGCCGACGCTCCCGGGAAACGNACCCCCGGCAGCAACAGCAGCGAGACCAGGCTGCAGCCGCTGGCGAAAAAAAACGCCGCCTTCACCGAGTCGCCCGACGAAAGCCCGCTGCTGGCGGCGAGCCCCAGGACCGAGCCCAGGCCTGAGCCCGTCAGGGCGAGGAGGGTCTGCGATGTGGCGCGAACCTCGCTGCCGGCNATCGAGTTGATCGCCAGGCTCACACCGATAAGAAAAAAGACCACGCAGGGAGCGATCAATTGGCTGGCCAGCGCCAGCACCCACGGCTCCGTCGACGTGGCGAAGACCATGTGGCGGAGCAGGGAGGCCGCGACTCCCGCAGCCAGCACCTTCCTGTAGCCGAAGCGCCCGAGGAACCGCGGAAGCAGAAGAAAGAGAGGAATCTCCAGGATCACCCCCACGGTCTGGATCGGCCCCAGCCAGCCCAGGCGAATATCCGAGCTTGCCAGGGAGCGAGAGAGCGCCAGGGGCGAGAGGTAGAACATGATCGCGAAGCCGGCCTGCGCCAGGAAGGTAACCAGCAGGAGCCTCGCGAAGCCCGGCGCCTGGAACAACACCCTGAGGTCGGCCCGAAAGGTCCCCGAGCCCTCCTCGCGGCCGGCAGGCGGAGTATGGGGGAGCCAGGGATAGAGNAGGACCAGGGCGAGGTGAAGCCCGAAGGTCAGGTAGATGATGAAATGCAGCGAGCGCTCCCCCCCATCCAGAAGCCAGAAAGCGATCGGCGCCGATGGCAGCGCCCAGCCGACTGAACCCCAGAGCCTGAGGGATCCGAACTGTCTCGGCGGGTCGGCAAGGTTGTGATAGCAGAGCGCGTTGGAGAGCGAATTCGTCGGCTGCTGCTGAGCGGTGTAGAAGGCGAAGAGGCCCGTCAACATGATGAGTCCCGCCCCCCGGGAAAAGAGCAGCANTGAAAACGCCGCCGACAGATGGAGCAGGCAGATGAGCCTGTTGACCGCGATGACACGGTCGCTCAGGGCCCCCCAGACGAAGGGCATTACGCAATTGACCACCGCCGCCCCCAGCGCCAGCAGGCTGAGATCCCTGACGTCGAAGCCCTTGGCGCTCGCGAGATAGGGCCCCAGGAAAGGATAGAAAGCCCCCCCGGCGGCATACTGCAGCAGCACCAGCGGAACCAGGACGGAAAACACCCCGCCGCCGACTTTCATGGAGGGTCGTATGGTCTCTGACAAGCCGCAAATATTAAGGCAAGCCCGCTGGCGGAACAAGAACGGCACGATTAAAGCCGCGGAACTGGTCATCCGCGGCCGTTGAAGGCTATACTCTCCGGCTATGAGAAATTTCTACCTCATCGCCCTGTGCTGGCTTGCCCTCCTCCTGGCTCCAGCCATCGCGCGGGCACAATGCGTCATGTGAGGACGGAGCATCGACTCCGGTTCGGCGTCGGGATTCACCTGGAGCATTCTCTTCATGATGGGACTCTTCCTGTGCATGGTGAGTTTCGTCATCGGCTTTATCTACAGGAACATCAGGGAAAGCGATCGGAAAAAGATGGGGGCTCCCCCCGCCGCCGGCCCCGGCGTATAGGAGAGCGCCGGGACTATCACTTCCGCGCGACGGGAATGAAACCGATCGAGGTCTCCAGCCAGGAACCGCAGCTGCACCCGCCACCGCCCTCGGGAGAGAGCAGCATCCCGCCGGCGGGGATCGTCGAGAGCCAGCAGTCCGGACGCAACCTGCTCCAGCTCGTCACCTTGCCGTTCGAGCGGTTCCACATGGTCACGTTGCCTGAGCGGAAAATAAAGGCGCCCGAGGTGGCGGCGTAGGTCCCGCAACCTCCTCCCGGGAGGCTCTTCTTGAGCACCTTTCCCGTCGCCAGGTCATAGGCCCGCGGCCGGACGNAGACCTCNCCGCCGACGATCGCCGGCCGCGCCNTGTGGCCGCCATGATGATCCTGCCCCCAGCTGAAGCTGTCTTTCCAGAGGGCCTTGCCGGTTACCGAATCAAAGACATCGGTGTGGTACTTCCGNCCTCCGGAGGCGACGAGAACCACCTTGCCGCCNCCGCTGGCGAGATAGAAGACAACGTCTCCATCCGCGGTATCGATCGGCTTCTCCCATATTTTTTTNCCGGAATCCGAATCGAGGGCGACGAGATACTGGTCCGCCCAGAGCGAACGCGAGCCCACCCTCCGATCGGACGCCTTCTTGACCCCGGAGTTGCGGTTCTCCACGAAATAGACCCGGCCCCCGCTCACCGTGATCGTCGGATTCACGATGACGCCCTTTGAGTATTCCCACTTCAGCTGTCCGGATTTTTCGTAGAGAGCGAAGAGGTTCTCGCTGCAGACCTTGTGGGTCACCGGGCCGCTCTTGGCATCGTACCAGCCGGCGCCGGAGCCGCCCCAGAAGCTGGTATAGGCCGNNCCCTTCTTGACNCCGCTGCCGATGACCTTGTCCCCCTCCCGGGCCAGGTAGCTCCAGTCGTATTCCCAGTCCTTGANGTCGCCGGGNCGAACCTCGTAGCTCCTGCTGAGAGCCCCGGTCTTCGCATCGATACGCCAGCAGCGGCCGCCCATCGCNACGAAGACGCTGTCGNCATCCGCGCACCAATTGCTGCAGTCACGCGGCATGTTGAAGCGCATCATGGNNGGAATCTCCCAGCTCCAGAGNATCGAGCCGTTGTAGGAATCGAGGCCGATGATCCTGTGCAGGCCCTGGACGAAGAGGCGACCGTTGGTCGACAGGGGAGAGGGCTTGCGGCCGTTTCGATCCGGCTGCGCCCTCGGCCCCGGACGGCCGATCCACTGGACATCGAGATCGCTGATGCCCCCCGCCCCGGAGAGCTTCTCGCCGCCGAAGGCGGAGTTGTCCGCGAGGCCGTATTGGTGAGTCCAGGAGCCCGCCCCCTCCAGCGGCCCACGGCGCACGAGCGCCCAGGCACCATCGCGATCGATGGCCTCGAACTTCACCTTGCCCCGTTTCAGCCAGGATGCGAGCTCGGTTTTNGTCAGGGCGGGCCTTGTCTCGGCAGGCTGTCCAAGGTAGGCGACTCCTCCACTCGGCCGCAAGATCCTGAAGAGCTCAGCGGCGCTGCCCTCACAGCGTCCCTTCTCGATCATCCCCGCCGAGACGACCAGGTTGGCGAAGTGCCCTGTGAAGGGCAGCTTCGAGAGAGAATCCACCTTGTAATACTTCAGCCGNACGCCGTAGACCCCCGCCTTGTAGGCCATCGCGCGGGCCTCCGCCACAGCCTTCTCGCTGGTGTCGACTCCAACCACCTGCAGCCGNCTGCGGGCGGCAAGCTCCCAGGCCAGCCGGCCATCNCCGCTGCCGAGGACCAGNCAGATGCCGCGATCGACACCCGTCTCGACGAGGATACGCGCCGCGACATCGCCGGCCAGGTTCCCGCCTTTCTCCCTGGAATACGGGTTCGCCTCCGGGCGCGCAGGAGGCAGCGTCAGGTTGAAAAAATTATCGCACTCGTACTCTCTCGTGCTGAGCTCCTTGTCCCCGGCTCCCCCGAGAATCGAGTAGGTATAGAGCCTGTTGCGGGCAAGCCCGGTGAGCTCGAGCTCATGCTNCTTCCNCCTGCCCTNCAGCTCGATCTTCTTCATCTCGCCGTCCCTGGGACCGAAGACGAGCGCCGTCCTCGANGACACGGCCGTCTCCCATCGCACCACGGCCTTGTCCAGGGCGCTGAAGCGCAGGAAAGGCCCCGNCTCCAGCGCGAGGCTCTCCNCACCGGCGGCCGGGGCGCCGCCGCCNCCGCCCTCGAGCTTCTTCGACCGGCTGTGCTCAGCGCACTCGGCAGCCGACAGGACGCGGTTGTAGACCCGNACCTCGTTCAGGGCNCCCTTCAACCTGAAATACTCATCATCGTCATGATAGGCCGCCATCTCGTAGAACGCGGTTGGCGGATANTCGATGGGGCCGCTCTGGGTCTTGCCCGAGGCCGCCACCTTGCCGTCGACATAGAGCTTCATCTCNGCGCCGTCATAGGTGCCTGCGACGTGGTACCACTGCCCGGCCCTGAAATCCGCGTTCGCGGTCATATAGGTCATCGCTCCCGCGCCGCCGGTGCCCTGGATCGCCAGNGAGAAGCGCGAGCCGACATAGCCNAGGATCCAGCCCTTCTCATAGCTGCCGTTGTCCTGGAAGGCGCCGATGATCGCGCCCCAGGGAGCGCCCTGGTCTACCCGGACCCAGGCCTCCGCGGAGAGCTCTCTCACGGGGAGGCCCGCATCCTTGTGATCATCGGCTATTCGCAGGCTGGAGACCTGGCCCTCGAAATTCATCCCCTGGTGTTCGCCGAGCTTCACCAGCCGGGGATTTCCATGGATCTCGGCGTGGTGCTCACCGGCGAGGTCAAATACCTTCCGCCCCTTGACGGCGCCGCTCTGCAGCAGCCAGCGGCCGACGAGGCCGGGACTCTTGAACCCCGGCACATCGAGCACCTCGAGCGCCTCCTTCTCCTCGCGGGCGAGCTTCACCTTCCCCTTGCCCGGCCTGAAACAGGAGATCCTGCCCTGGTCGGTGCTGACGTAGAGGGCGCCATCGGATACCGCGAGACCGTAAGCTCCCCCCTCGACCGATCCCGTCCAGATCCGCTCCCCATCACCGGCACGGAAGGCAGCCACCTCGTCCACGCCCCCGGCAAAAATCGTATCGCCGGCAAGGATCATGGTGAGCGAATACTTGCCGGCTGTCCTCCACTTGCCCTTCTTGTTCTTTCGGTCCATGGCCGCGAGCGCGGTATCGCTGAGCATATAGGCCGTATCGCCGACGATAATCATCTCGTTGCCGTTCTTGAAGGTGGCGACCTTCCCTCTGCTCTTCTCATCACTGCCGGTGATCCAGCCGGTCTTATTGCCCGGCCCGTGCAGAACCCTGGAGTCATCGGTGAGCAATACGAAGCAGCCTCCTCCTCCCTCGAGCGAGCCGAGGCGAGCTCCATCGCCTCGCCCGAACAGCAGGGGCGCCACCCGCCCCTGCGGAGCGATCAGCCGGCTGGGCGAAGCGAGCAGGGCTCCCTCCAGGGTCAGGCCTGCGTATTTCTTCAGGAAGCCTCCCTTTGAAGACGGCTTGCCGGTGCTCGCGTTGACAGCGCAGATATAGGAATCCTTCCACGGCAGCAGGGAGTTTCCGAAATAGGCGATCCCCCTGTCCACCAGAACACCGGTTCGGCAGGGCCAGAAAGGAATGAAATTCCCGTTGTTGAGGATCAGGCGGCCGGAGGTTTCCGGTCTCCGCTTCCAGACCAGCGAGCCATCACGCTCCCGGATGCAGTAGGCGTAGCCATCATCGGAGCCAAAGTAGAGCTTCTTCGAATACCAGCTCGGCGCGATCCGAACCGGGGCATCGGTAAAAAAGACCCACCGTTCCCGCCCCGTCTTCGCATCGAGACGATGCACTCCATGGTCGGCCGA
>PAOC01000049.1 GCA_002708465.1 Planctomycetota bacterium | reverse complement strand
CTTATAACCTGATCCTCCTCGGGTATTGATCGCCATCCCCACCCTCTCCTTGCCCCCGCCCATGGCCTCGCATAGGCTATGGGCTGGGTTCAACTAATACATAGAGAGGGTATGGACATGAAACGCATTGTCGTATTCGCGCTGGTTCTCACCTCAGTGCTTCTGGCCATCGGTTGTAATAAAGAAGCTTCTCTCACTTTTAATGACCCGGTTGGCCGGTCAGTTCAGGACATCCCAATATTCGCCTTCTACTCAACCTCGGGGCTTTTTAAGGTCTATAAACTAGGTGAAGTCATCGAGGAGCAAGAGGTTAACGACCTCAATGACGGAAGCTTACGTTTTATGAATTCCGGAAATGGACAGGGGACGATATTTGGTAACGCAGGAACAGGACCTGTCCGAGTGGTCCAGACGCCAACCTCGATTTCCTTTATCGAGGCCGTTCCAGGTGGAGGAACCGAGCATGTATTCACTGTATACAACGAGTGGAATTCCAGCGTGAATGGCTATAAGGCAATTTACCAGAGAACCGTTGCTCACCCCCTTGCAGGCGAGACCTTAAAGACGAACTATTCCGGGTACGCCAGGCAGGCTGAATAAAGGGCAGCTTTCTGGCCCAAATGGCATTGTCTCCGCCCGCATTCCCGCCGAACCCCTATACGAGTGAGCGGCACCCTAAGCGATGCCCCGGGCGATAAGCAACCAGGGGCCACCCGCTCCTTGCCCCCGCCCATGGCCTCGCATAGGCTAATTCCATATTCCCCCAGGACAGGAGTAGAAACCTCGATCGGCGGATACCTCCTGCCGAAAAATGAGAGATAAAACGGTATGAATTTTGAGCGTCTTTTAGCTTTTACGGGATTGGTTTTTTGGTGCGCGCACCTGTCGTGCGCTTTGGCCTATTTTTGCCTCGGAGAGCCGGAAGTCGGGGGAGTGATAGCGACCTTGTTCGGTCTTCTCTGTCTTGCCGGGATGTACTACGTGCTTATGAAATTCCACATAGGGGGGGAATTTCGGCTGCCCAAGGATTACAGCCGCTACGTCAAGGATCACAGTCGCCACCTCGAGGATGGGACCGCTGGAGTTGAAGACGAGGATGAGTCCGAACCGGAAGATGCCCAGGCGAGGTTCGGCAGGTACCTGCTACTGGCGATCTTAACCCCCATTGGGCTGATGATGCTCTTTGTCTACCTCCTCTTTCCGCTCATTGGTCTCTTCGCAATCTGCTTGCCCTGGTGGTTCTATCTGGAAAAGGGGGTGAGCAGCTCATTTGCCCAGGAGGGCGGTCTTGCAGGCGTAACTGTCGGGGGCTCCTGGCTCTTCGCGATGCTTGGTTTTGTATTCGTGAGCCACGCCTACGAGAACGATTATTATCGGCCGAGGCTGACCGCCTACAAGAAGGCCCGCAAAAAAGCTCNTCGCAAGGAAGCCGGGAAGAAGGCAGGGAAAGCCGGGAAATAACCGCAGCCTGAAGAATCCCCGGACAATCCTCCACCGCCTCCGCAGGCTGATGACCCACCAGGGAATTCTGGAGCAGACAAGGACATCCATTGAGCAGGGGTGTTTTGCCACCCTAAGCTATGCCCCGGGTGATAAGCAACCAGGGGGGCCTCTCCCTGCCTGCGTACCCCCGGGACTTACCGAAAGCGGTAGTAGCCCAGGAGCTTTCTGAGCCGGAAACGCCGCCAGAGGTTGAGCGGTTTTGGCTTCAGCGGCGGCAACTCTCCGGCCAGCAGGCGGTCGGTCGCCTCGAGAACACGCTCGGAGGCGCGGCCGTCGGTGTTCGGATGCATCTCGTCCACCAGGTCTTTGGCCGCCTTGATGAGGGCTCCCGGACGGCCCAACGCCGCAGCGATAGCGCCCTCGAGGTCCTCCGGCTCGCTGATATCGAGAAGATGGCCGCCCGGCCAGGCTGTGCGAAAAGTAACCACGGGCACATCGGCGAGAACCGCCTCGTAGATTACCGAGGAGGTATCCGACACGACCACGTCCGCCTGGTGAAGGAGTGGGACCAGGTCGTGTTCTTCGCTGACATGCAGGTTTTCACCCTGTATCGCCAGGTACTGCTCCTCCCACTCGGAGCTCATTTTCGAATGAAACTTGATCGTCCAGTCCCAGGCCCCGGATTCCGACAGTCCGGCAACCGTGTCGCAAAGCGTCGGAGCGCTAGCCAGGCTGGGGGAAAAGGTCGGCGCGTACAATACGCGCGGACGGACAGCGGGCACCCCATCAGCCGGCCGGCGAAACAGTGGATCGTTCTTCGGCCAGCCCGTCTCAATGACATGAAAATGCCCGTGCTCGCGACCCAGTTCTTCGAAAGGTCCCGTCGTTGAGGGGCCATGCGTGCAGTAGAGATCAAAAAACCCCCGAATCCTGAAGTGCCCCTTCTTCCCGACTCCGCAGGCATGAAAGACCTGGACCTTCACCCCCGGGAAAAAATCAGGAACCCAGTTGCCTGGAACAAATACGGCCTCCGGCGAGTATTCCTTCACCTCCGCGACGGTAGAGAGAACCTTCTCCCCGGGATCGAGGGCAGAGGGCTCGACGCGCTCCAGGAACCAGCAGGCCTCATCTCCGCGGGCGCGAATCGCCTCCTGGAGAGGTCTCAGGATCGCGATCGAATAGGGCTGCGAAATGTAAAAAAGGAATCGTCGCAAGTTTGTCTTCTTCCGTTAAAAAGAGCAGGCCTCGCAGGCGGACCGATGAAGGAACGATCAGATCTGGTCCATCAGCTCTTCTGGAGAGACCCCCTCGTCCTTGATCTCGTTGATCTTCTGGGTTGAAGACACCCCCGCGGTATAGTGAGGCTCGACCAGCTCCCCCCCCCACTCAGCAAGAGCATCGATCACTCGCTGGCGGGTCTCGGTCTGCACCCCCTCCTTCCAATCATCTCCGTGGACTACAAAATCGGGGCGAAGCTCCCGCAGGTTCTCTACGTAATCAAGGGTCGCCTGCGGAATCACCTCATCCACGCCCTTGATATGTTCAACAAGTGTCTTCCTCTCCTCGAAGGAAAAGAACGGGCGGCGCTTGTAGCTCCCGATCGCCTCGTCTGTCAGCAGCCCGACGACGACACGCCCAAGCCCCTTGGCCGTGTTGATGATATTCAGATGGCCGGGGTGGACAACATCCGCGCACATGCCCACGTAAACTGTCTTCATTGCTCAAACAACCTGGTCTGAAATAATCTCATTTTCGAGCGGCCGGTTCCCACCTCGTGCCTGACAGTATCCTGTGGCGATTTTTTTTTACCAGATGGAATTGCTCCTCGCCACAGCCACTGCAATCGGTTGCGCCTCTATTTGGCTCTATACAGCGGGTCTCAGCCGGTTAGGAAGCGCGTTGTTTTTTCCGGCAATCCCATCAGGCTCGAAACATCCGCAATAATTGGCCAGGACGGCCATAAAATGATTCTCATGCCAGCCCGAGAGCTATATTTTCTGTTCAGGGTCCAGCGACGCGAGGCGGCGCTGGATTTGCGGTACAGACGAACCGTTCAATAATATGAATCCTATAGAATCCAGATGAAGAACATCTTCATTTTCATTCTGATCACCCTCGGCTTCCTGGCGATGATAGCCATACGCTTGACGGTCTTCCTCGGCACCCCGCCCCGTCCCGATGAAGCACAGGTCGAGAACCGTCCCATCGAGGTCAGGGAGAAGGGCTTCGTCTCCTCAAAAACCTGNGCGTCCTGCCATCCTCATGAACATGCGACCTGGCACAGCTCCTACCACAGGACCATGACCCAGGTCGCGACTCCGGAGGCTGTCATCGGAGACTTCGATGGAAAGCTGAGGAACTGCGGCGGCAAAGGCTACCGCCTCGGACGAGACGGAGACAATTTCTGGGTAGAGATCACCGAGCCNGGNAAAGAGCCTGCGCGAAAAGATATCGTGATGACCACAGGCTCCCACCACATGCAGGCCTATTGGTTCGCCNCGGNAGATCCCGACAAAGGCCGGATGGTAGGACTTGTTCCGTGGGTCTANCTCAACCTGGAAAACGAAAAGAAGAGATGGGTCGAGGAATACGCGACCTTCCTCCACGACCCGCAGTTCACGCCCCACTACCAGGCGGAAGGAAAATGGAATAAATTCTGCCGCCAGTGCCATGCCACCGGGGTCCAGCCCCACCAGGACAAGATGGATACGCGCCTGGCCGAGTTCGGAATAGCATGCGAGTCCTGCCACGGCCCCGGGGAGGAGCATGTGCGGATTTACAGGGATCCCTCGCTTCGCTACAAGAAACACCTCGACGCCAAAGGACGCGATACGACCATCGTCAACCCGAAAACGCTGCCGCCAAAAGAGTCCTCCCAGGTCTGCGGCCAGTGCCACAGTATCTGGATGTCCACCCCCGAGGAGGGAAAGAANGAACTCGAGGGCGGCTTCACCTACAGGGCGGGCCAGGACCTCTCCTCCACCCGGCAGGTCATCCATCGCGCGGACATGGATACGCAGGAAAAGAAAGTCAACCTGATCAAGACGACGGGCAGGACCTTCCTCGATGACCGCTACTGGTCAGACGGGATGATCCGGATCGCCGGCCGGGAATACAGCGGCCTGGTGGACAGCCCCTGCTATACGCACGACAACCCGGATAAAAAAACCATGGGCTGCATGTCCTGCCATACCATGCACAAGGAAAAGGGAAGCGCCGAATCGATCAAGGAGTGGCGAGATGACCAGCTCGGCGAGGGAATGCGGAGCAACAAGGCCTGCCTGCAATGCCACGAGGACATGAGCGCGAAGGTGCCTGAGCACACCCATCACCAGGCCGGGTCCTCCGGCAGCCTCTGCTACAACTGCCACATGCCCCATACGACCTACGGCCTGCTCAAGGGTATCAGGAGCCACACCATCAGCACTCCCTCCGTGCAGGAGAGTCTCCAGACCGGCAGACCCAACGCCTGCAACGCCTGCCACCTCGACAAGACGCTCGAATGGACCGCCGGGCATCTCGAGAGCTGGTACGACATCGGACCGCCAACCCTCACTCCCCCCCAGCAGAAAATCGCCGCATCCATTCTCTGGATCCTTGGAGGAGATGCCGGCCAGCGAGCTCTCACGGCCTGGGCCATGGGCTGGAAACCTGCCCAGGCGATCTCGGGAACTGGCTGGATGGCCCCCTTCCTGGCGCCGCTGATGCAGCAGGATCCCTACCCGGCCGTTCGCTACATAGCCCAGCATTCACTGCGCACCATCCCGGGATTCAGGTTTATAGAATATGACTATATGGCCCATCCCAGCCAGCGAGAAGCTATACTGGGAAAAGTTCATGATATCTGGAAGAGCAGCAAGCTGCCCGCCGCCAGCAGGAAAGGATCCCTGCTGATCGATCCATCCGGAAACCTGGCGCAGAATGTCTGGCAGGCTCTGCTGAAGACGAGAAACAACCAGCGCGTTAACCTGGAAGAATAACGATACTGCCGTCCCGGCCGGCGGGAACGACGAATAAGAAAACAGAGGACAAGCCTGATGAGTCAGAATGGAATTACCGGGAAAACCCGGATCGTCCACCGGCACCTGCGCTTTGGCTGGTGGTCACTTCTTTGTTTCCTCAGCCTGGGTATTGCCCTCGAGACCATGCATGGCTTCAAGATGGGCTACTATCTCGACACCAACAACGAGACTCGCAGGCTGATGTGGACCCTGGCCCACACCCATGGCACGCTCCTCTCGATCGTCCACCTCGTCTTCGCCGCCACCCTTCGGCTGCTGCCGCAGGAGAACCCGAAGCTGCAAAGGTTCGCCTCTCCCTGTCTCTGCGGAGCCAGCATCCTGATGCCGGGCGGCTTCTTCCTCGGTGGGCTGGTCTTCTACGGAGGCGATCCCGGACTTGGAGTCCTGCTCCTGCCTGTCGGCGCCCTTCTGCTCCTGCTGGCCGTATCGCAAACGGCGCTATCCCTGGGACAACTCGGGGAAAAAAGCAGCCCAAAAGCCCAGGGGGAAGCTGAAGAAGCCGCCTCGCCCGACCAATGAAAATAAAAAAAATCGATCGCCTCTCCTTTCTGTTCCTGGTTTTCATTCCCGGCATCCTCCTCGCGGCCGAGCTGCCCGAAAAAAAAACACCGGCGATCATCCCGGCGAATGCGAAGCTNGAGCACCTCTTTACCCGGAGCGCGGCGATCAAGGGCGGACTCACAGAGGGGCCTGCGGTCGCTCCCGATGGGAGTATCTTCTTCTCCGACATCCCCATGAATAAGGATGGCGGAGCGGGGATGATCCTGCGCTACGACCCCCGCAGCGGCAAGACGACCGTCTTCAAGACCGACAGCGGTAAATCCAATGGTCTGATGTTTGACGCGGCCGGCCGACTGGTCGGCTGCCAGGGCGCCGACTACGGCAAGAGGCGGCTCACCAGTTGGAATATCCAGACCGGCGAGGAGGTCGAGCTCGCAGGGAAGTTCAACGGCAAGCGATTCAACGCTCCCAATGACCTGGTGATCGACCGCGCCGGAAGAATCTACTTCACCGACCCGAGATATGTCGGCCACGAAAACCGCGAGCTCAAAAGCCGGGCGGTCTACCGGGTCGATGCAGATGGAGCTGTGAGGGAGATCACCCGCGAGGTGCGGAAGCCTAACGGCATCGCCCTGAGCCCGGATGAAAAGACTCTCTACGTAGCCGACCACGACAACGGCACCGACCGGATCGACCCTGCCGCTGCGCCGCCGAAGCAGGGAGAGATGAAGCTCTACGCCTTCAGCCTTGACGGCAAGGGCCTGGCCACAGGCGGCCGGAAAACGCTCATCGATTTCGGCCCGGAGGTAGGCATCGATGGAATGACGACAGATTATCGAGGCAACCTCTACCTGGCCCTCAGAAGTTCCACGCGTCCGGGAATCCTGATCATCGACCCGACGGGAAAAGAGCTCGGACACATCCCGACCCGCAGCGCTCCGGGCCTCCCGGCCGGAGCCGAGGCTCTGCCAAGCAATTGCGTATTCGGTCGCGGCTACCAGGCCGACACCCTCTACGTCACCGTCGATACGTCGCTCTACAGTATCCGCCTCAACGCGCTCGGCCACTACCTCCCCACTCTTCGCCAGCGAGAGCTGCTCACTGTACTGCGCAAGGAGTTTGTCGCCATCACTCCCGGCTCCGGACCCTATCCGGCCAGCTTTGAGATGGGACGCAAGGGCGGCCCCGCCTCTGAAGCTCCCCCCCGAACCGTCAAGCTGGAGGACCCCTTCGAGGTGGCGCGCTACGAGGTACCGCAGAACCTCTGGCAAGCTGTCATGGGTTTCAATCCGAGCCGCTGGAAAGGAAAACGGAACTCTGTCGAGGTCCTGGACCTGGCCGATGCGGGCAGGTTCTGCGAATGCGCCACCGAGTTGATGAGATCGGCTGGCCTGATCTCCGCCGCTGAGCGCGTACGGCTCCCTTCGGAGGCGGAATGGGAATACTTCGCCAGAGCGGGCAGCGCCACGCTCTACTCTTTCGGCGATGACGCCGGGAAGCTCGGCGACTACGCTTGGTTCCACGGCAACGCGGCCGGAAACGACCCCCCGGTCGGTGTCAAGAAATCGAACCCCTGGGGGCTCTATGATATCCACGGCTATCTCTGGGAGTGGTGCTCCGACCCGGCGCATCCCGACTACAGGCAGGCTCCGGCCGACTCAAGAGCCTGGGTCGCGGGCGGCGTCCCCGGGCGCGGAGTTCTCAGGGGCGGCAGTTGGAAAGACAACGCACCCTCGCTTTCATCGACCTTTCGACGGCTGGCTCCAGACACCCTGCGGGACGACGCGGTAGGACTGCGCTGCGTTCTCAGCAGGTAGCGGCCCTGCGCCCCGCCTCAGGCAGCCTCTTTGCCTGCATCCCCGTCAGCCCCAGCGATCAGGATCACCTTGTCACCGGCGGCGGGATTCAGCCCGGTGTCCGTGGTGAAGACATGGAGGAGACCGGCTGAGTCGATCAGAAAGAGAGGGGCAAAGGCCCCCTCGTACCTGGCCGCGAGATCTTCAAATGAGAACTCTTCTCCCAGGCTGACAGCCTTGGCTGTTGCCCCGCCGAAAAACAGGCTCTCCATCGTGGAGTAATCAAAGCTCCCATCACCAATCTCCCGGCACCTGAGATGGGTGATGGCGCCTCCCTCCTGCCCAACCTCGGCGGTCTCGCTGAGCTGGTAGAGCTCACTGCGCTCAAAGGCCTCCCTGAAATGAAGCCCCGCGAGACAATTGGCGTCATCGTTGGGGGTCATCGCGACCAGGCGGTTGATTCCTCCCAGGTCCATCTCCTCGGCGGCGTCATCTGAAAGCACGTTTCCGAGGAAGGTCTTAAAGCCCTCCATCTTCGCCTCGTTGATGTTCGTCCTGTTGCTGTCGGCCAGCAGGACGTCGACACCCTGGTCACGAAGCACAGAGGCGATTTGCCTAACCCACCGATGCGCGCCTATGAAAAGCACTCCCTGCGGATTCGCCTGGGCAACACCCAGGCGAATGGCCAGCGGACGGGCGGTCAGGCCGTAGATNAAAATCGTCGAGCAGATCAGCAGGAAGGTAACGGGGACCAGCTTTTCAACTCCCTCTATACCGGAGCCCTGGAGGCGCAACGCGAAGATCGATGCCACCGCGGCCGCGACGATCCCGCGAGGGGCCATCCAGGAGAGAAACAGCTTCTCGCGCACGGGCAGACCGGACCCCATCGACGAGAGGAAAACAGATGCCGGCCTGACGAGCAGGATCAGCGCGCCGGCAAACATCGCGGAGCTCAAGCCCAACTCCTGGAAATCTGCCAGGCTGACACGAGCTGAGAGAACAATAAACAGNNCTGATATGAGCANCACCCGCAGNTTTTCCTTGAACTCGATGATGTGCCTGACGGCCACCCTTCTCTGGTTAGGAATACAGAGCCCCATCACGGTGACACCGAGAATACCGGATTCCTCCTGGAGATAATTGGACAGCGCGAAGACAACGATGACCGTCATCAGGGTTATGGAGCTCTGCAGGTAGTCGGGAATCCAGTATCTCTTCAGACAGAAGAGCAGGCTGACGGCGCCCACGACCCCCAGCCCCCCTCCAATCAAGGCGGCCTCCAAGAGCCCCGCTACAGCGTGCATCACCTCCAGCTCTCCACCCGTATGGGACAGTCCGGCGAAGAGAGCCTGGAAAACGAGCACGGCGACAATCGCTCCAAGAGGATCGTTGAGGATTCCCTCCCACTTCAGGATGTTCCTGACCTGCACACCAGGCCTGACCTGGCGCAGCAGAGGCAGNACGACCGTTGGNCCCGTAACGATCAGCAGCGCTCCGAAGAGAACCGCGAGCTTGATATCGAATCCGAGAATCCAGTAGGCGGNGGCTGTCGTNANNNCCCAGGTAACCAGCGCGCCGAGCAGGATGAGGCTGAGCACGACCTTTCCCGTTTCTCGGACCTCGGAGAGCCTGAGGGTCAGTCCTCCCTCAAACAGGATCACGGCCACCGAGAGGGACACAATCGGGAAGAGAAGCTCACCAAAGAGCTCCTCGGGATTGATGAAACCAAGCCACGCCTGCCCGGTGGCGAAACCTGCGGCCAGCAACAGAAGGATGGACGGCAACCTCAGACGCCAGGCCAGCCACTGGGCTCCGAGCCCCATCACGACAATCGCCGCAAGACTCAGAAGTATATATTGATGCTCGTGTTCCAACCCGCAAACCACTCCAAATCACTGTAAATCCAAGGAAAGCATAGCACAGGGTACATNAATAAACCCCGCAAACAGCCCACAAACAGCCTGGATGAGGCCGAACTCAGGTAGCGACCATTTTTCCCCTTCGCAGGAAGCAACTCTAGCGGATAATTGCTGGTTAAGGTCTGAATCTGCGCGCCGAGGGCGGCGCCCACCACCCACCTATCCCGATCTGTTCTGACCTATGCCATGCATTAAAGCTCCGAGCCGAGAACCCTGCCTGCTCACGGTTGCGCTGATTGTAATGACCTTATTGACAGGTCCTGCAACGCTCATGGCGCAATTTCGCGCTCCCAACATCATCTCCACAAACGTCACCGCTGACTCCTATTGCCTGGGAACCGATCTCTTCGAAAACCTGCACATAGCCTACGTTACCGAGGGTGTCCTGAATCTGCACACCCTGCTGGCGGACGGCCGGGTAACCGATCTCCTGGTATCTGCGGATTCAGCCCAACCCGACCTGGACTTCTTTTCAGTAAGCCTCCACCTTGCCTACCTGCATAGGGCCGACCCCGACCTCGGCAACGAGGTCTGGTATTCCGCCCAGGTCGGCCAGGCTCTGCGCGCGCCTGAGCGAGTCTCCCGCGCAGGAGAAAGCTGCAATGAGCCCGCGATCGAGATTGACCTGCGAGGCAATCCGTTCTTTGCCTGGGAGAGCTACACCGTTGGAGGAGAGGCTGTCATCCAGTTGGCAAACCTGGCCGGAAACCTGGCAAGCCTCGGCCCGGGCCAGAGCCCCGACCTGGTTGTCGACCAGCAGCAGAACATGCACGTATTCTTCCTGAGAGATGGAGTGATCCATTACACCANTGACGTAACATCCGCGGAGCCCCGAACCTTTCCGCCGGCCGCGCCGGTCTTTGAGGATATTCCCGGNCCCCACACCGCGCCGAAAGCTGTCCTCGCGGGCCGGTCGACTATCTATCTGGCATTTGCGGCCGAGGGAATTGTTCATCTTGCGAACAACATCCCGACTGGCTTCAGTGAGACCCGGCTGATCGACACGGCCGTCACAGGCTCTCCGTCNATTCACATCGGNCCGGGAAGCAACCTCGCTCTTTCCTACCAGAAAGACGGGACAGCCTACTACCTGTCTGGAAGCCCCGATGACCTTCCCGCACCGCGANCCATCATCGATGANGGCGGANACCATCTCGCCCCGGTCATATCCACGGACANCTTCGGAAACCATCCTGTACTNTTCCAGCGCGAAAATTTTCTCATGATGACGACAAACGCCAGCCCCCCCGCCGCGGCCTTCAGCATCGACAGGCTCTCGGGAATCGCCCCCATGGATATCCACCTGCGAGATGAAAGCGAGGGCGACATCACGGCCTGGCTCTGGACCTTCGGCGATGGGACAGTCAGCGTCTTGAGCGATCCCGGACACACCTACCCGGAGGTAGGAGAATACGAGATCAACCTGACTGTCATCGGCCCTGGAGGACGCAGCTCCACCGGGCTTGACCAGGCGATCGAGGTCACCGAATCGCAAAACAGGATCTGGGTCGATGACGTGCGAGTATTCCCGGGCATGGAATCGGTCTATATCCCGGTCGAACTGGCCCACGACGTTCCCGTGCAGGCCCTGCAGGTGGCGGCGACCTTTGACCCGGCCTACCTGGAAATCACCTCGGTCGATTTTCTCCTGACCAATATACGGTCACTCGGGGCGGAGCTCCTCGCCTACAACATCTCCAACGATCCAGAGCTCCCCTATGTAACCTCAGGCATCATCTTTGATATCGAGCCGCCATACGACGGGCGCACCCTGCCGCCGGGAGAGAATCAGCGAATCCTGAACATCGTGGCTGATGTTTCTCCTGATGCCCCCACAGAGGGAAGCGCGATCGTAAGGCTGGCGAATGGAGTCGGCGCGCCTCCGCTGGAAAACATACTGACAGTCGACTCAATGACCGTCCTGCCTCGAATCGGCAAGGCCGGGACCGTATTCTTCTCTCCCGCCGGGCTGAGCCGAGGCGCCTTCGTCCGCGGCGACGCCGACTCCAACGGCGTGGTGAATATATCCGACGCGGTGGTCATCCTGGGCTACCTCTTCCTCGGCGAAAATCCGGTAGAGTGCCTCGATGCGGGAGATGTGAACGACAGCGGAACGGTCAACGTAGCTGACGCGGCCTACAGCCTGAACTTCCTCTTCCGAGGAGGCATGATCCCTCCGCCTCCATTCCCCAACCCCGGACTCGACCCCTCGGACGACCAGCTGAGCTGTGACGATTGAGGAGACCGCTGCTCTCGGGCCTGGCGCCGGAACGCCGTTCAATTGAGGCTCAGGCGCCCGCGCTTTTCATTGCCAAGACGCTGAAACAACCTGGTCCTGCTCTTCTCGGTTCTCTCGGCCTTCTTGCGAAGCTGCTCTCGCTTCTTCTGAACGACCTTCAGCCTGGAACGGCTGTCGACGATCGCCTCCTCTACGAGGTCGAGAATCGTATGGAGCCGCCCCCTGATGAAGATGTCCTGGAAAAGCGATCCCAGGAAATTCACCATGAACGGCTCGAAGTCAGTCAGGTCAAACTCCAGGTTGACCACGCAGNCAAGCTCTTTCTGGGCAAGCTTCAGGTTCCGATTGGCNCCGTAAACCATCTCCCTGGCCCGNCCGATGTTCGAATGCCTGAAGAGAGTTCCTTCNTAGTCTCCATCAATCCAGCCCTCNACATCNAAGGCNCCCTTGGCGGCAGTAAGAAANTTGCTGGCGCTCTCGAGATAATCCACATTGCGGNNCAGGTAGCCGATGGCNTCGTCCATATTGATCGANTCTTCGGTCAGGCCGTGCCACTCTTCCTCGGTCTTCTTAAAATNCNCACCGACCTTGCGTAGCCGCGTGGACTGNACCGGAGCGATACTCTGCAGGGCNTCCTGCTTCTCTTCGAGCAACANATCNCGCTTNCGGANGAGACCTGAAAAGGTCTCNAACCGNGCCTCGATATCNTCTTTTTCNCTCCGCAGCAGCTTCATCTCNTCGCCNACCATCTCAANCGCTCCGGCGGCGATGAAATCATCCTTGCACCGCATGAAATAGGGGCCGGGCTCCTCGAGGCTCTGNCGNTCAACNGCGANCTGGTTGCCGATCTTCGGATAGGGAAGCTCAGAGAGGCTTCGATAGNACCCTTCGTAGCTCNNGCTGAATTCTTCAAGGACTTCGAGGTCNGCNTCGAGAAACATCACCTGGCGACGCAGGCGGCGCTTCTTTTCGAGCTTGATCTCACAATAGCCCATCTCTTTTTCGATTTTNTCTATCTTGCGGACCATGNNTCTACCTCCAGGGCAAGGGTACCGGNGGCTGGAATCGAGGGTTCCAACCAGGCCGGCTTGAATCTGCCAGCGATCCGGCCTTTTCAGGCTTCTGGACCGATGTATCTAATGATATTCCCGGTACTAACCACTTAGCTCCCACCTTGGAAACAACTCGCCGGGGTTCCTTTTGCGACATCATCAAGTCTACCGCCTCGACGCCATCCCTGCTGAAAAAAGGCTCTCCAGGGGCGTTTCAAGCGACTGAATTTTCTTCTGTAACTTTTTATAATCAAAGATCTTATATTTTCCTTTCGACGACTTTTCAAAAAGCGGGATAGAATAATTCAGTGGTCTCGATAGCTGCTGTTTTTAGCCAATCCATGGCCAGTTGAAGGCTCGGGAACGCGTTGCCCGGGCCGCAAGAAAGCATTCATTCCTCCAGGGCGGCACCGATTCTCTATGACCCAGAAGAACCCCCTCTTGTGCCTGCTGCTCGTACTTTCAACCGTTCCCCTGCCCGCCTTCGAATTGGGCTGGAAGCTCGACAGGGGCTACAAGTACCTCTGGCTCAAAGACAAGGAGAAGATCGGCGAGACCGTCTTCCGCTTCAGCCGTAAAGATGGCCCCTCATTAACCGGGGAATACTACCAGCTTGCGATCCGAAGGAAGATGGAGGCCGAAGGGAAGATACAGGATTCCGTTGGAACCCTGCTCTTCTCCAAGGACGGCTCTCCCGTCACCTACACTGAAAAAACAAATTTTCGTTTCGCCTCGGACAAAACGTTTAAAGCATTCCAGGAAGCCAGCATCCAGTTCACCGATGGCCTGGCCACGACCATCTACACCAACAACAGGAAGAAGGAACAGGCCTCCAGGACGGAGCTCAAGGTAGACAAAGACATCTTTCTCTTCTCAACCCTCTGCCAGGAGCAATGGAACCTCTTCACCAGGCAGCTCGACGCCGCCGGCCCCAGGACGATCAAGGTCTTCTATCCCGAGTTCAGCGATGTGCTGAAAATTGATTTCAAACCCGAGGTGCAGAGCGCTCCGTTCACGATCGGAGACAAGAAAATACCCGTTACGCGATTTTCCTTCGAGGCGAAGAAATGGAAGTGGCAGGGAAGCATCTGGGTCGATGAGAAGGGGCGCATGCTCCAATACGCCTCGGGGCCGCTCAAGATCGTCCTCACGGGAAAAATAGACTGACCGGTCTGTCTCCCCCGTCCATCCCGGGGCAGGACTACTTTTCCACGAGCGTGGTGAAACGCTCCAGCCGCTCGAAGTGTTCGTCAACGATCCTTTNCAGGACAGCCAGGTCTTCACGGCCGCGCTCATCGAGATAGAAATCTTTCTCGTGCGGCTTCAGNTCAAAGCTCGGATAAACGATGAACATGGAATAGACCCGGCTCATCTGAAGAACCCCGCTCAGCAGCCCTTCCAGGCGGCTGTAGCATTCCTGATATTTNCTCGCGGTGCCGTCCTCGCCGGGCNGCTNTCCCCTGTGCTCTTTCAGCAACGCTGAGATTCCGGGGCGCCATTTTTCATCGAGATAGACCCTCCAGGTCTTCTCGGAAAATCTGCCGTCCTCTCCTACGAGACCCTCGTGAAACCAGCCTGGCCGTTTGCCGTTGCGAACGGCCAGCAGCTCCGGCGACCAGCCCTTTCCAAGCCTGAGTATTTCATCTACCCGGGAGCGCAGGCCATCCCGATGNCGCCTGGCCTCCTGGACCATCCGNACGGTATAGNCCTGNACAGCGCGNTCCTCAGCCTCNGCCNCCNTGGGATTNCCAATGTAGACCCCGCTGCTGGCCNCTATCTCTCCAGCATCCTGGAGGCTCCCCTCCCCGAGCTTCTGCTCCCATTCAGCCACCAGGCGGGGATCTTCAACGACCACGTTGAAGCTGGCGGTCAGCTCGTGCGAACCCGAATACCAGCGGTGCTCAGGCGAGATGAAGACCGTCCCCTGCCAGCGGCCCTCTGCGGAGACGACCGCCGGGTCGAGACAGCCGGCGACCCGGAACCCGTCAAAAGAAAGGTGTGAATAGATTCCCGCTCCAGCCGGAAGCCTGGAGGTNCCCTGGACCGAGATCCGCCCTCCCCCGCCCCAGTCCTCGACAAGCACAGCCCCAAGCCCTATGAAGGTCTTTTTCCCGCCGGANGNCGCGTCGGGTTTCCCGGGAACCTGGACAGTCCATTCAATCTTCGCGGGTTTCGAGGGCANCANCTCGAGGGCNGTCCCACCGGCTCCCGCCGCCNCGGGATCATCTCCCACCAGCACCTTCTCAAAGACAGCGANCTCCTTTCCATTGAGCTCGANCCGTAATACAGACTCCCGGCCCCGTTTCGCGGCCGGAAAATGGAAGCTCCCATCCGGCCCGGCAACCACGCTCTCCTGCGCGAGGATCAACTTGAGACCCGGAACACCGCTGCCNTCCGGCAGACAGNCCCGTCCACTCACCTCNAACTCGCTGGCCTCGACAACGACGGGCTCAGGCAACTTCTCTTCAACCGGATCATCCTCGTACAGCTCGTNGACCAGCCTCGCTTCAGGACGGTCCTCCTGAGCCTCGTTCATCAGGTTGGAGTAGTAATAAAANAACAGCGCGAGCGGCACCNACATNACCAGCAGNGCCAGCAGCGACAGGTGAATTTTTGACCGGCTTTCCCTCAAGCTATCTGTCCCCTATACTNAANGACTGNGCGGGCCGCGGTTNCTCGTCCCTGGAGGGACGCTGACAGNANGTATGTTAACACCAGCGGGAGGAAGGAAAAAGCCTTCCCCTGTGNACCAGCCGCCCGCTGAACTCGACACTATACAGGACGCTCCGGAAAGCCAACGCGTTGCACAGGAGCGCCAGTCCGAATGAGCCAGATACCCATCTACACCGACAAGCTGTTTTTAGAACACGACACGGGACCGCGACACCCTGAGCGTCCAGCCCGGCTCGAGGCCAGCATCGAGGCGCTTAAAAAATCCGGTTCCCTCTCGAAACAGCTGCATTGGACCACGGGCAGGCCCGCGACTCGAAAAGAGATCCTGCGCTGCCACAAGGCCGAGCTTTTCGAGCTTGTAGAAAAAACAAGGGGGCTCGAGGGCCGCCTGGATGCCGACACGGTCNACTCGGCAAAATCAGCCGAGGCCGCNCTGCTCGCCGCCGGAAGCCTNCTCTCAGCCACAGAGGTCTGCTACGGAGGTGAATACCCAGCCGCCTTCTGTCTTGTCCGNCCCCCCGGACACCATGCGACCCCCGCTCGAGCCATGGGNTTCTGCCTGTTCAACTCGGTGGCCATCGCCGCGCGCCACCTGCAGCAGATGGGATGCAAAAAGATCCTCATCGTCGACTGGGATGTNCATCACGGAAATGGAACCCAGGACATCTTCTATTCTGACCCCACCGTTTTCTATTACTCTCTNCACCANTCACCGCTCTACCCGGGCACGGGGGCNGCGAAAGAAACGGGAGAGGGAGACGGCAAGGGANCGACCCTGAACCGGCCGCTGGCCGCNGGGTTCCNGGCCGAGCCCTACCGCAGAATATTCCGGCGCGACCTGGACTCGATCTTCGATGGTTTCTCGCCGGACTTCGTTCTCATCAGCGCGGGCTTTGACTCGCACGCAGATGACCCCCTCGGCGGCCTTACGCTGCGCAAAAACGACTTCGCCTGGATGACCCGCGAGGTGGGAAGAAGGGTTCCTCCCGGCCGACTGGTCAGTGTCCTCGAGGGAGGCTACAACATCGAGGCCCTCTCACGNTGCGTGGTAGCGCATGTTGAGGCGCTCATCTCCTGAGCTCAGGCCATAGCCCGCCTGGCGGGGCAGGGCATACAGGAGGTGAATTAAATGATAGAATTTCTTCAGACTCGGACGCCGGAGCGGTCTCCGGAAGCTAGCGGGTTCTTCTCTTTCGTGCTGCTGAAAGGTTCATTATGAAGCTGCCTGTCCTTATCCAGGCCATCTTCCTGCTCGCTCTTCTGCCGCCGGCCGGCTGCGNTAAGATACCGCNNTCGTCCGAACCCGAAAAAGGCGGCGAACCGGAGNAGGNGGCTTCCATCANGACAGTCCCGGCTCCTGAAAANACTGAACCCGCCAACCCTCCTGCTGAACCGGTACCGGCCGAGAAACCGGAAAAAGAACCGAAGCCAGCCATCGCCAGCGCAATCGAAAGCCTCACTGGCAGCCTCGGCTACAACCTCGATGGACAGGAGGAGGGAGATCCGAAAGCCGAGCTTGAAAAAGGCCTCAGCCTCCAGAAGAAGGGCCACTACACCAGGGCGCTCGAAGTCCTGGGCGGCGCGGTCGAGATGAAAGCCCCGAATGCCCTGCGAGCGGAAGTCCTGCTCGAACTGGCGGAAACCTATTTCCGCCGCGGCAAGGATGCCAGGGAAGAATCTCTCGAGCCCGGCGAGGTAGTGGAAGACCCCGGCTCGAACCTCGAGACCAGCGCGGCCCTCTTCCGCGAAGTCGTCAATCGCTACAAAGACGAGCTGAACTTCTCCTCACAGGCGGCCTACATGACAGGCTCGTGCTACCTCCTTCTGGGCGACCACCGACGCGGGCTGGCCGCCTACAAATCGGCCTTTGAAAATTTCCCGCGCACCTCGAAATACCGCTCCAAGGCGCTGGAGCGGGCGGGAATCTGTAACGCGGGAATCGGGGATCATGTCCAGGCGAGAGCTTTCTTCAACAAGTACCTCAGGGACTTCGGCAATGATCCGAAATACTCGTCAACCGCGAAAAAGATCCGCACCCGGTATCTCAACGAGCTGGGCATGGTTGGACGCCCGGCTCCGCCTCTCAACGCAACCCGGTGGCTCAAAGGCGTAGTCGACGGCGGGCTTGAATCTCTCCGGGGAGAGGTCATTGTCCTGACCTTCTTCTCCACCTGGTGCAATCACTGCAAGAGCGAGCTCCCGCAGATGCGGCGTGACGTGGAAAAATGGTCGGATAAGGGAGTGGTCTTCATCGGTATCGCCAACCCGAAAGACCCCAAGGGAACCTCGCCAGTTGAAATCTATGTCGAGACGAACAAGGTCCCCTTCCTGGATGTAGCTCTAGATGAGGGAGGAGGCAGCTGGCGCCCCTACAGGGTCAGCGGCCTGCCCGCCGCGGTTGTCATCGACCAAAAAGGAATCGTGCGCTGGCGAGGGCACTATACCTTCATGGGACACACCCTCCTCGATACCCTCCTGGCTGAATAAAACGAGAGCCGGCCCTTCGGCCAGGCTAACGCAAACCCTTTGATTTAATGTGTTTTGCGGTAAAATAGAGTCTTGTCTGGAGCCCTGGGGCGACAGTTGGTAGCCGCCTGTTGGCCGAGTGTTAGGAGTCTGGCTCGTTTCCAGGCCCGAGAAAGCCAACCATCTCTTCATTCCTGTCAATTCCACAATCATCTTCGCTCCTTAATAATCTCATATGAACAGTCATAACAGGTTGATCCTGAAACTCATATTGGCCCTGCTGAGCGCGGTTGTTTCGCTTTCCAACGCCTGCGGGTCCGCCCTGGCTGTAGACTGCAATCGTAATGGGGTCGATGACCAGGTTGACATCTCAGGGGCCGCCAGCGCTGACTGCAACGAAAACGGCATACCGGATGAATGCGAATTCGCCCCGCTGCAGTTCGGACTTCGAGAGCAGGCTCTCAGCGTCGAGCGCTTTCCCAGGGCGCTCACCTCGGGAGATTTCGATGGNGATGGGGACAACGACCTCGTCACCGCGAACAAGAACGCCGACACCAGCTCAACTCTCTCGCTGCTCAACAACCAGGGCGAGGGCGTCTTCACCAGGACAGACATCCCCGCCGGTGTCCGGGCCAGCTCCATCGAATCCGCCGATCTCGACGAAGACGGTGATCTCGACCTGGTCACAGCGAACTTCTTCACCATCGAGCTCTTCTGGAATGACGGCAGCGGAGTTTTTTCCGAGCCCGTAAGTCTCGAGGTAAACCGAGCCACCCGGTTTGTCACCACAGGAGATCTCAATGAAGACGGGCGGCTTGACCTCCTCTACACCAATACGAGCAACGACGACGTCACCTTCAGGCTGAACACGGGCGCCGGAACCTTCGCCGAGGGCGTCAGCATAACCGTCGGCGACTATCCGACCGCTGCCGAGATCGCAGACTTCAACGGCGATGGACTCATGGATATCCTGGCGCTCAACAGCCGCTCCGACAACGCCACGATGATCATCGGGAATGGAGATGGAACCTTCGCGGAACCGCAGAACTTTCCGATCGGTTCGCGGATACCATCCCAGATGGCGACAGCGGATTTCGATGGAGACGGCGATCTCGACCTCGCCACGAGCAATATGGAATCGGTCTCGATCCTCCACAATGATGGAAGCGGCAACATGACCCTCGTCGACAACTTCCCAGCCCGGCCCGAGGAGATNCAGGCCCGGGACATCGATGGAGATGGCGACCCCGAGGTCGTTTTTGGAGGGCGGGAGGCGGTGGTCTCAGTCCTCAACAATGCCAGCGGCGCCTTCCTTGCTGAGCCCATCACCTTCGCGGTGGAATTCGCTCCCGGGCTTCTGACCATCTGCGACCTGGATAACGACGGCGACCCCGAGCTGGTAACGGCCTTCGAGCGCTTCACCAGTGTAGGNATCCTCTGGAACAGGGACCAGGGCGCGGTAGCCCTCGACCCGGTCCTTGTCGATATGGGACCGGCTCCCCATGCCGCCACGCTCGGTGATTTTGACAATAATGGAACGCTTGATGTCGCCACCGGAGATGGAAATGGTCGCTCGATCACGATCTTCCTGAACTCGGACGGAACCATGCGGCCGCGCCGGACGGTCCAGGCGGGCGAATACCTCAACGCGATCGACAGCGGCGATTTTGATGGAGATGGTGATCTGGACCTCGTAACCGGGGCGATGCAGAGCGCCCATATGCAGGTGTTTCTCAACCAGGGAGGCGCGGCCTTCCGCAGGACAGGTCGACTGAGCACCGGCGTGCGACCGTTCCAGGTACAGGTTGCCGAGCTCAATGGCGACCTGTTCCCCGAGGTCGTCAGCGCCAACGAAGGTTCTGGAACCATAAGCGTCTGGATCAACCGGGCGGATGGAAACGGAAGCTTCATTGGCCGACGCGATTATCAGGTCGGACGCCAACCGGCCTGCAGCGACGCGGTAGACCTCAACGGAGATGGATCCAACGACCTGGTGGTCTCCAATCGCGGCTCACGAAATATTTCCGTTCTGCTCAACCAGGGCAATGGCATCTTCGGCGACGCCACGGAGATCCCTGTAGATGGCGCTCCCTACTACGTCGCCGGGGGAGACATGAATCGAGATGGAATGATGGATCTCGTCGTCGCCAACCCATCGAACCGATCCATCATTCTCCTCCAGGGAAGAGGAGATGG
>PAOC01000048.1 GCA_002708465.1 Planctomycetota bacterium | reverse complement strand
CGGAGAGGGACTCCCTTACCTTGTCGCGCCCTTCGCCATCTACCCGGCGCGCGATGTTCGCGTAGATCTGCCGCTTCGCCTTTCTCCTGTGCACGTCGCCGACGCGCTCACGACGCCGGCCGTAAGAATATCCGAGAGCATCGCTGGCGGCGCCCACCACCGAAGGAATCTGCTCCTCGGAGAGGGGCCTCAGGTCAAGGCCAAGGCTGAAGGCCGTCTCCGAGCGGGCAACGATCACCCCATCGCTGGTTCTGAGATCGCCGGGATAGGCCGGGATGCTGTCCATTCGCCCGGTGCCGCTCCTCGCCCGGGACAGGTGCTGATCATGCGCGAGAATCTGGATGTAAAACAGGCGAACTCCAAGCAGCAGGAACACGATGGTCACGGANATGGAGAAGAACCACAGCGCCCGNGGCCGGAGGTCCGGTCNCGGNGGGNGCTGGTTCGAGCTCAACTGCGAGGGCTGGCTCTTCATGGGNTTGATCTCCTGCTCAATTGAACTCCTCACTNGCCGNCGGAANTTCCCGNCNNGGCCGACCGGCCNTCGTCNGGNAATCCNTNAGGGGTACGAAAANCATCCGGCAGCTCCCGCTCCAGGTTGTCAGGCGAGATCTGGGTGTTGTATTCCATCTGCAGCTTCCGAAGNTTCTCGACCTTCACCTCTTCGTCTCTGAGCAGTTCACGCACCCGCACCCCGGTGCGGATGTTCTGAACCTCCCACTGAACGGAGATCAGGCCGATCACGAAGAGGCAGACCGAAAGAATCGCGGCGCCTGTTGATAATGGCATGGATGATGATCTCCTCTTAAGNCCTTCCGCTCATGTTGAACTCCNGGCNTCCCCGGCCCGAACGACCGCACGCANGCGAGCGCTTCTCGAGCGGGGGTTCGACTGGACCTCCGTCTGCGTTGGNCGCTGTAATCCGTCCGGATGGGAGATNAAGAATCCCTCCCGGACACGATCCCTGAAGACCGTCTTGACGANCCTGTCCTCCAGGGAGTGATAGCTGAGCACCACCACCCGGCCGCCGGGCTTCATGTACCTGTCCAGCTTCTCGAGCGCGTCCCGCAGGCAATCGAGCTCCCGGTTCACGNCGATCCGGATGGCCTGGAAGGTCTTCGTGGCCGGATGAATCTTCTTTCCGCGCCGCGGCACCAGCTCCTCGATCAGGCTGGAGAGCTCCGNNGTGGTCGTNATCGGCCGCTCTCGCCGGNCGCGGTCGATCGCACGNGCGATTTTCCCCGCCTGGGGNTCCTCCCCATATCGCCGGATNACCCTGGCGANCTCCTCNACGGGAGCCTGGGCAAGCCAGGACGCCGCCGACTCTTNCTCCCCCGGGTCCATCCGCATATCCAGCGGACCATCGTTTCGAAANCTGAANCCNCGNTCGGCCCGATCGAGCTGCATCGAAGANACTCCCAGGTCGAGCAGCAGGCCATCGAANGCNCCATCCGAAGAGANCTCCAGCTCCTTCAGCAGCTCGCCAACCCGNTCGAAGGTTCCATGAAGAAGGCGATAGNNGCCNCCCACCCCATCCAGCCTCTTCGCGGCCAGCGNNAGCGCCTCCGGATCCCGNTCGAGACCNATCANTTCGCCTCCGGGAGAGAGTCGGCTGAGGATCTCCGCCGCNTGCCCACCCANGCCCAGCGTTCCATCGAGCATCGTCTCGCCAGGCCNCGGCGCAAGGCACCGCAGGGTCTCCTCCAGCATGACCGGAAGATGTTCCGGCTCGGCATTCACACGATTCAATGGCGAATACTCCCGCGTGAAGGGAGTCCTGCATTACTTCACCTCGGAGGTCGACTTCTTACTCAGGGCCTCGACATATTCGCTGAGGCTNNTACCCNCNAGCTCCGGGTAGAGCTCCAGGAGGNGTTGAAGNCGCCTCTCCATAGACTCNANNTCGCGGCTCNGCCGGTTCAGTCCGCCGGACTCCTGTCCGGACAATCCGCCCATACGACGAATCGCTCCCAACCGGCCCGCTTGCCNGTTCTTCCCATCTGTCCCCGCCTCCAGCTGCGCCCGCAGTCTCGCGACCAANCCCACCTCTCCGTCCCAGTTTTCTCTGCTGACTACCACTTCNCTCCCCTTCCCTTCTTCACAAAAATCTCAGGCCGTCAGTNNCATCAAGNNCCNCTCGATCTNGGNGGNTCCTGCTTCCCCTCNCGGGANGCACGGTAGACNTCGTAGGCCTCNCCGGCCCAGATCTCGATCTTGTCTCTCATACCGATGAAGACGACCTCTTTCCTGGCNCCGATCTGCTTCTTCTTNTCATCCGGCANAACGAACCGGTNCTGCTTGTCGAGCTCCACCGATNTAGCCGAAGCCATGACATCGCGGATGAAGTTCTCGGCTTCCTCNTCATCGGAATCATACTTCTCNCAGATCTGATCGACTCTCTCCTCCCAGGCNCCTTTNGTCCACAGCTGCAGCCACTGCGCCCTGCGCCCGGTGGTCAATACCATGGTNGAGANCTCNCCCTCGGGCANNTCCCGGCGCANCGAGGCCGGTAGAACCACTCGGTTCTTGCTGTCAAGAGTGAGGGGATACTCTCCCTGGAGCATTGTGAATGCACCTTTGATANAAGCCTGGATTGCAGGTTGTTTTCCTGCCGCATCCTTAAATCTCAAAAAAAGGTGCTCTTCCCGGTAAGAGCACGCTTANTGCCTGGATTCAGACACCGAGCAGCCACGGTGCAAGCACCGCGCGCTCGGAATCCTCATGAACAGGCCCTTCTCTTCTTCTCTTCTTTTCCAAGGAACGCTTCAGCCAATCCCCGCGAAGTATCTCCACGCGGGAAAAAACCGACCCCGGCCGTAAACTCCTAGACGTCCGGGGGCGGCCACCTGNACAGCTCNCATCTCCACGGCTTTCGCCGAGTTCCTCGAGACAANAGCTGGCAGTAAATGGCTCAACTCCTCTTACGTATTTCCCTTCGGCGGAGTTCACGTGAAAACGAAGACGGGTACGCAACCGCTCGAGACCTTCCGGGTAGGCCCTGAATAACGCTGAGCTGCTGCCATTCCGCATTCGCATTTCTCGCTCGCTCCATTTCAGAAAAATACAAATCCCCGGACTGGCCACCCTGAACTGGAATTTTGCTGCCGCCGAACCCTCTGGGATCACCTGGCAACTCCCTTCCACCATCTGGGTCAGTCTGGGAATAGCCCCCACTATTCCACACATTAATCCACATCACAAGAGCCCAAAAAAAAAAATCCAACACCACAACATGTCGTGCGTGAACACTTTTTGAACCACATATAGTGCCCTGGGCGGCAAATCCCCCAATCNTGTGAATTCCGCCGTGTGAAAAAAGTACGGCAGCCGAAGACGGCCTGCAGTGGGGCCGACTGGCTGATGCTGAGCTCACGGGACTTTTTCGGCCCTTAGACCGCCCGGGGNGGAGTGGATTCCCTGCCTGGCTGGGAAACCGCATGAGAGGCCAGNGGAGGCCCCCTGGGTCATTCTCAGGCCGCGGGTCCGCAGCCGANCGCATCCGGTGTCGGATCGACGCCTGCGGCAGGATGGGGCGCCGGGATAGCCTCACCGCTCTGGAAAACAAAATTCAGCAGGTAGATCGCATCCGCGATCTCGATCTGGCCGGAGTCATTGACATCGGCTGCATCCAGGCAGTCCAGCTCGCCCGACTGGTAGAGATAGCGGAGGATCTGGATACCATCGGTAAGGTTCACTCGGAGGCTGCTGTCGGCATCTCCGCGAATGAAGGGAACATCCTCAACCTTGAACGGGACCTCCGCCATGCAGATAGCCGCGCAGCTCTCTCGCCCATCCGAAAGCACCCCGATCACTTCATACCGATGAATGCCGGGCGCGGGATCATCCTGGTAGCGGCCGCTCGCAGCGGCGGCTGAACCGACNGCCTCTCCATCTCTCACGATCCGTACACTCTCGAGAAATTCCGGCGCCTCCCAGCTGAGCTCGACTCCCGCCTCTCCCTGCACAACGCAGGAGAGCCCCTCGACTCCGCCATCCCTGATGGAAACCACCAGGGGCTCGGTATTCACGCTGCGCGTCCGTCCATCGGCGTTAAAAAACGCGGTGGGAAACTCGACGGAGCTGCCCGGGCAATCGCTTGCCGAGGCCGAGATGACGCCGCCTGCGGCTCCGCTTCGGGATCTGAATACAATTCTCCCAAGAACGAGCTCCGCGCCCTCAATCTCATCGGCGACCCCCCTGACCGCCAGGCCGGGGTCGGGATAGACCGTCGAGGCTATGAGGATTCTGTCGACTCCCTCTCCATCCGCCCACGGCTCGCACGGCGAGGCTGCGGCAAACGGAAAGCTTCCGCTGCTGCGTATCGACCAGTCGGAAGCGGCCCCCTCGAACGAAACGGGCTCGAAGGAGGCGGCGGGAAACGAAAGCGACACCTGGAAACCAAAGACAGGCTCGCCGGCGTTGACCAGCACCACGTCGATGGAGAAATCCATGCAGTCGAAGGCATCGCCGGCTGGAACCAGCCTCAGCTCCTGGGCCTCTGCGCGCCCGGCCGCCGCCGCCAGGCTGGCCGCGATGAGGATTGCCGGAATCGCCTTGCTGAACTCAGAGATCGCTTTGATGAACATCATCGGGGATACGAAGGCTCCTTGATTCAATAGCCCGCACGCAGCCCGGCTCGCTGCCGGCTGCTCGGCTTCGACATTCAAAACCCAACTCGATATTACCACCTGGGCGGCAGTTTTCTACCCGGACCCCGTAAGAGAGCGGATAGCGCGGAAGAATGGCCTAGAGGCCCTGGGGCGCGAGCCGCAAAGCCTCGCCGTGACCGGGCGAATCCGGAAACGATAACCTGTCTCGTTCCCGGAAATAAAGGCTCCTGGAAGCCAGGTCGCCAACCCGAGAAAGAAGAGCAGCGAGAAGAACAGACTGAATCGACGACAGGATGCGACCCTGACGAAAAAAGCTGGAGAGCTCATTTCAAACCCAATTCGATTACAGATCTTCCAGCGAGGCCTCGGAGAAGAAAACAGGAGCGCGTAGGCCTTATCGAGCCCATCCCGGCCATCTTTGACAGGCCACGGAGGGGTATGATAGCCTTGTCAGGACGGCGGCCGGCAACATGCGGCCGCGACCTGTCAGTTGCTAACCTGTAATCTCCGAATGATATGCTCTGTAACCTCTGCCCACTGAGACGAACCTGTAACCAGATCTGCGATTACGTAGAGCCGCACCTGCCCTCCATGGAGCAGGGTCGGGTTGACTACGAAGACCTCCTTCGTATCTACCAGGGAAAGCTGATGACGCAGGCTCTGCTCGACAATGTCGAGATCCTTACCCAGCGGCAGCAGGAGGTCGTCAACCTCTACTACAGGAGCGTCCTCTCCCAGAAGGCCATCTCGAGCCGACTCGGTATCAGCCAGCAGGCCGTCGCCGACTCCCTGCAGAGGGCGAGAACCGCCGTCTCCAACAAGCTGCGAAACTTCATCAAGATGACCTGAGGCGACCGCCTATTCCTTCGCCCTGTAGTCAACAAGGTCCAGCTCGGCGAGCCACGCATTCTCAGCCTCCCCGGTTCGGGACCGGGAGGCCCTTCGAACCTCGAAGCTCTCGATACGCACGGAGTTCTTGGCGTGCTGCACCTCGGCGGCGAATTTCAGGATGTTGCCCAGCGGGGCGCTCAGAAGCTGAATGTTCTGGCCCTCCTCGACGAGATTGGAACCGATATCCCGTGGACGCTTGGGAGTCTGCTTGCTGAGCTCAAGGCCGTTGCGAGCGATCTTGTCGACGACGATTTCACCGAGAGACTGAAGCTGCTCATTCTCATCTTGCAGGGTGGCCTGGTGCCGCAGCTGCTTCATCTCCTCGGAATCGAGCTCCTTGACGAGCTTCTCGTATACAGCCCGCTCCCGGCCAACCTCGCCCTGGACCTTCGGAATCATGTAAAACTGCAGCATCAGGTAGAGCAGGAGAAAGCCGGCAGCCGTCATCGCAAGGGTCAGGATGACGATCTGTTGTGGCTCGCTGCGGGATTCTTCACTATTGCCTAACATTGTTCCTCGCTCTCACTTACTTGTATTCCTTCAGCTTGTCCTGCTTGACCTGCAGCTCGAGCGGGATATTCGCCTTGCCCTCCGACCTGCTGCCGGAGAGAGATGCCGTACAGGTAAAGATGCTCGCCGGCGAAGTCCTGAACTGGTTCGGCAGCTTGACCTGGGCATTGCTGGCGGCTTCCGCCTCGATCTCCACCTTTGAAGGCTGAACCGAATCAAGCGTTGAGGTTCCCTTGCCGCCGCTCTTCACCGAGCGGCTCTTGATGCGGAACTTGAAATCCATGCTCTTGATGGTGAAGTAGACATCGCTGCCATTCATCACCTCAGAGAAGCTCCTCATCGCATCGGCAAAGTCGACAAAGCGCGGGACATCCCCGGCCCCTCGACCCTCCCACGCCTGCTTCCTCTTTTTCATCGCCGAAAAGGCGTTGCCTCGAAGCTTTTCCTCGAAAAATTTCTCGTAGATATCCTTGCTCCGCCTCGCGAAGAGATCCCTGCGCTTGCTCTCCTCCTTCCATGACTGGAAGGACCAGAAGGTGGCCTGCAGGAAGAAGAGGAAGACCAGGAAGGCGACCACCATCAGCGGAATCTTCACGCGCTCGAACTTATGCTCGTAGCGAAAGGCGTCCTTGCGGTAATCGACCCCGATGCTGTCCTCCCGAAGGAGCCTCATGCCGAGCCCGATGGCCACGGCTCCATTGAGATGGAAGGAAGGATCTCCCGCCACCTTGGGATCCATCTCGAAACAATCGTCAAATCGCAGCCGGACCGTCTCGGTTTCGAATTCCTCGGCAAAGAAGGCGACCGCCTCCTCGCGACTGCTCATTCCGCCGGTAATGACGACGCGCTCAACCGAAGATCCAAGCGAGACCCCCGCAAGGCTCCGCTGAATTTCAAGTGAGATCCGGGCGAGGTATTCCTCGTAGTTGAACTCCTCCGGCTCCGCCTGGCCGGGGAACATTCCCTGGTAATCAGCGGCCGGGGACTCGCTGGAGTCCTCTTCGGCATCGGGAGCTCCATCCGGGGGGGGCTCGGCGCCGCCGTCCAGGTCAAGCTCATCCACCGACCCGCTGGGACTCGTCGCCTGGTCCTCGAAGATATCGAGAGAATCCTCCAGCTCCTTGAGACGGCCATCGACAGCCGATTCCTCCGTCTCGACAGGAACCTCGTCTGCCTGGGCCTCCTTGGCAACCAGGAGCATCCGGGCAGCCGCCGCGACGCCCGTTTCCAGTCGACAGCCGCGCATTTTTCTCAGCTCTCCATCCTCAACCAGGATGATCTTGGTTGAGGTCGCCCCCATATCCACCACCAGGGTGGTCGTCTCCTGGTCGTATGTCGCCGAAGATTTGTAGGCGTTGAAGAGCGCGCAGGTGTCAAGATCCACCGCGACCGGATCCAGCGAGGCGGTCTTCAAGAGCTCGAGATGCGCTTCGATGGTGTCATGGTTCAGAGCGGAGACGATCAGGCTGCTGCTGCCCTCGCTCTCCCCGGTTTTGATATGATCAAGGACGGTATTCTCCAGGTCAAAACCGGTGAAATAGTTCTCAGCCTCGAAGAACACGGTCTTACGAATCTGCTCATCCTTGGTGAAGGGCACCGAGATCTCTCTCATGATGCAATCCTTGGCATCTACCTCCGTCACGACATCGATATCCTTGAGATTGCGCTCACTCATGATCTTGGCGAGCAGCTCATCGGCAGCCATCGGAGCGATGTACTCATCATCCTCGGAGTATTCCCCCGTATGAACGGNCGGAATCTCTTCATTGAAGAAGTCAATCAAGCGAAACTTCTTCTGACTACCGGAGAAAACAGCCCCGGTTATGGTGGATGACCCGATATCGAGTCCTAGGATGACAGCCATGGTTTTTCTTTATCGACTGAGAGCTAAAGAACTCTGCAGTTTCTTCGTTATTTCACTTACCCGGCCCGGCAGGCCTTCTACTTACCGCTCCCNCGCTTTCCCTTGATAAGGTTCTCAAGCTCGGCGCGCTGCTTGGGATCAACTTTCTGATACTTGGGATTGTTTTTCAGGCCCTGGAGCGTCTTGAGCGCCTCGACCTTCTGCTGAGCGGTAGAAACCGGCTTTTTAGGCGCAGAGGACTTCTTGGTCGACGTTGACGACTTCTTCGGATAAACCGGCTTGCCTGAGGCGGAGAACTTTGAACCTGAGCTCGAAGAACCTGAAGTCGTGGACCTCACGGGGCTCTTGGGAAGGGCGGCCTTCTCTCCCAGATTCTTGGGCTCCAGGAAACCAGTGGTTTCCTTCCCGGCCAGGAGCCTCTGGTAATCCTCTTCCCTCTTATCCAGCGGCCTTGTTCCCTTGGGATGTCTCGTGAAGAACTTCTTCTCTTCCTCGGCTTCCTTTTCCTCTCCCTCTTCCGCTTCATCCTTCTTCGGAGCGAGTCTTCGCTCCTCCCTGGTCTCCTCGAGAAAGTAGCTCTCGCTCACCCTGGGAAGAGAGTACTTCCGGTTACGATTGTCCGTCCAATAGATGATCTTGTCGGCATCGACATAGTGGACCTTGAAATCGAGCCCCCTCTCCTCATCCACGAACCAGCGATCTTCAAGGGTCAGCGTGATGGTGTTCGCCGAGGAAGCCGAGCGGGCCTTGCTGCTCGAGCTCGAGCGGCGGATGCTGCTGCTGGAGCGGCTGCTCGAGCTTCTCCCCCTTGAATAACGGGAGGGAGACGGAAGGGAGGAAGCTTTTTTCTCATCCTTCTTCTCCAGGCGAATCCAGCTCTTGAGCGGAGTCTCTGAAAAGATGATCCCGTGTACGTAATTCCAATTGTCCTTCTGAAGCGGCCCGCCTTCGATCGGCTCGCCATCTTTCGTCTCGGGCTCCTCCTCCTCCTCCTCTTCGGCCGGGTCCGTGGNCTCGACAGCGACAACCGGCGGAGCCGGCGGCTTCGGCATGAGCCAGGCCGCGGAGGCCCCGACCTTTGACATGGGGGTTGTCGGGTCCACGCGATCCTTGTCGGTGTACTTGAAATCATCGGGCCTCTTCAGCTCGACAGAGGCGGACGCGGCTTCCTCGTCGGAGCCAGCCGAGAACATCGAGGAAATGCTGGGCANGCCCATGCCTCCGAGGTAACCGGTCACGATGAACACCGTCACCCCGAGGTTAACGCCCATCAGCAAAATACGAACTGTATTGACATTCAACTTCATGATTCAGTCCTGCAACTCTTTCCAGAGAACGACTTCCATCAATTTCTCCTGGACATTTCTCTTGATGATCATTATGCCCGATTTTACCAGCGGNCTCGTTTGAGTCTTTGCCTTAAGTTCAATAGTGAAATAAGTACCTGCAAAACACATAACATCCCTGTAATCGTTGAGAACCCTCTGCAACAGGGGGTCATCTTCAGCATCTACGCGATCGACGCCCACATCACTTGTCAGAAGGTCGTCCGCGTCACCAGCCGTACCATCGACCAGCTCGATTTGTTCAAGGTTAGTGAAATAATTGGTCTCGACGTCAGCCATGGGAGTGCTGCCGGTTCCATCGAGCCCCATCTGGTCAACCCCGACCATGGAGTTGAGATCAAGCTCCTCACCAAGCTCCTCTTCCTCCGGCGGAAGCGGCCTCTTGGGCTGGCCAAGATCCTTCAGCATGGCCTGGTCCGCCCTCTCAACCCCCGCAACGGCCTCCTCTTCCTCGAACTCCTGGTACTCAAAGCGGTAATCATTGATCAGCGTGGCCACGTTCTCCGCCTCCTCATCATTGCCTTCCCGCAGAGAGGGCAGCAGGGCGTAAAGAACCGGCACCGAGGCGGTATTGATATTGATCTTACCTGAGGAAAAGGTGGTAAAGAGATCCTGCAGGCCGATCGGCACCTCGGGTTGCTCAATGTATTCGTAGCCTTCCTCGTCAAAGGCCTGGGCCGGGCCGGTCATTCCCCGGGTCAGGGAGTTCGCGTTCAGCCCGCCGATTCCGGGAAATTCCTGGCCATGAGCCTTGATCAGCTCCGGCGGCAGNCCGCCTGGAAAGGCCTCCATAAGACCCGAGAGAGCATCCGCCTCCTGCTCCCGGAGGAACTCCTGGTCGCTGTCGTAAATATAGGTCGCGGAGAGATCGCCAAATTCGTCTTTCTGCAAAAGGAACCCGGCATCCGTCTCGAGTCCCTCTTCCGGGAGTTCCTCCGGCCCGGGTCCGTAGAAGAGCTCCCGGGTGATCGAAGGAATATTCAGCAATTCGGTCGTGTGATAGATCCTGTTCTGATCAATGGAGGTGCGCCTGGCAATAACGTAATCGACAATGTCCCTGGCCAGCCGGTCGGAGGTGTAGTTGTCCCGGTAGAAAAAATCCCGGTCCTCGTTAAGGCTCAGGATCACCTCGATGGCCCGGCCAAGCATCAGGATGGTAGCTTCCTCCTGCTGTTCGGTCGGCTCGATGAACTCCGTCAATTCAGCCTCGTCTTCAAGGCCAGCGACTCCCTCGAGTTCGTTGACAGCCTCGCCGTCCTCCTCGGAATCATCATTCCGGTTGATAAGTCCGACCCGTGACCGGATCTTGTCGCCGAGCGATTGCTGGCCCCTGGCAGTATCAGCCGAGGTTCCGGCCGCCATCTCCGCGAGCTCCTCGCCAGAGAGCGCTCCTCCCGGCCCGGTGAGAGCATCCTCCTCAGCCGGAAGCGGGGCGTATTCAAACAGCCGGTTCAGATCAAAACGGCGCTCATTGTCGGTGATCGTGACCTTCACCTTGACCTCGCCAACATCATGATGCTGGGGATTGAAGATCGCCTCCATGAGATAGTCAAAATTCTGCGANCCCCCCCCNNCGCCGACANCTCCCTGNNGCCCGGCCTGGAGAGCGACGAATCTGCCTTCATCGCCGCCGCCGCGGCCTCCACCGCGNGCCGCGCCTCCNGCCTCTGCTCCTGCGCCGGCGGCCGGCGCGGACGCGGCAGGATCTTCGGCACCNCCGGAATAATCCTGGACGATATCCTCCGTCAACTGCGCCATGACGAGCTGGGCTACGGAGTAGAGGGCNTCCTGGCCCTGGATATCNCCATGACGTACATGGGCAATCTTCTCCTCCATCACGGTGTAGAANCTCAGATGGTAAACCATCATGTACAGCACGATGAANACGACCATCACCACCATCAGGGCGATGCCGTCGCATCGAGAGCGGGGNCGCTCATGACCACCACGATCACTGCAACCGTATGTAGATTCAGTTCTGGGAAAAACCATAGCTATTGTTCTTCTTCGGCCCGCAATGGCCGCCGAGTGGAAGATTCCTTACGAGTGATCCGGGAATCCTGAACCTGAGGTTATTCGGTACATGCAAGAGGATCATCCATAGCCTTTTAGAGCAAATCGGATGCCGTGACACTCAAGAACTCCACAAGTCCGCCGCACTCGCTTCTCATTTCACCATAAACCTATTAGTCAAAAGGGTTAATATTTAAAATCCTGAGAACAAAATGGTCATCTTTTTCCTCGGAAATCTGCCCCGAGCGGACCTGAAAGTGTATGCCGTGTTGCAAAAAAATGCAGTTTCAGCCAGATTAGCTGGTTTCACCCCCCCCGGGAAACACCCCGAAGACGACCAGCAGGGATGACAGACCCTAAAAACAATCCTCTCCTTGAAAAACTCAGGGCCTGCGTCCCCGGCATGAACCGACGCTACCTTGCCGATTTTGAGATTTCCCGCATCTCCCACCGCTTCACCGATGTCCTGGTGATCGGCAGCGGGATCGCCGGGCTCTCGGCCGCCCTTGCCGCCGCCGAAAACGAGGAGCTTGAGGTCCTCGTTCTCGCCAAGAGCAGCCTGGAAGAATCCGCAACACGCTGGGCCCAGGGTGGAATCGCCGCGGTCATGCTCCCTGAACGAACCGGCGATTCACTCGAAGCGCACATNCGGGACACNATCGATGTGGCCGCNGGGATCGCCGAGGAAGAGAANCTGCGCATCATGACGNCGGAGGGAGTCGANCGGGTCAGAGAATTAGTCGAGCGCGGGACGAANTTCGACAGGAACACCGAGGGCGAGCTGCAGTTGACCCGTGAAGGCGCGCATTCCTTTCCCCGAATNCTTCACCGCGGGGACACCACCGGCNAGGAAATCNCCCGNGCGCTNGTCGANGCCGCNNTGAAAAAAAACAACGTCCTCTGTCGCCCGGGCACCTTCGCAATCGACCTGCTCGACCGTGAAGGCAGCTGCATCGGAGCCCTCGTAGCTAACGAGACCGGCCAGTTGGAGGCCATCTGGGCACGCCAGACGNTCCTCGCCACCGGNGGANTCGGNCNGCTCTACAGNGAAACCACGAACCCTTCCGTCGCCACGGGAGACGGCCTCGCCATGGCCTTCAGGGCCGGAGCCCGGCTGATGGACCTCGAGTTCATACAATTTCACCCGACCACTCTCTACCTCGCCGGNGCNGACAGATTTCTCATCACCGAGGCCATCCGCGGCGAAGGCGGAGTGCTGCGNACCCAGGNCGGCGATGCTTTCATGAAGCGCTTCCATGAGCTGGCCGACCTCGCCCCGCGCGATGTCGTCTCCAGGAGCATCCTCGAAATAATGAAAGAGACCGGAGAGAACAAGGTCTGGCTCGATCTTGGCGCCATCGCCGAGGACCGTATCCGCGAGCGTTTCCCGAGGATCCTGGAGCTCAGCAGAAGCTTCGGTATCGACATCATCCGCGAACCGATCCCGGTAAGGCCCAGCGCCCACTATTCCATCGGCGGTATCTCTACCGACCCCAACGGCCGCACGAACGTGCCTGGACTCCTTGCCGCGGGCGAGGTCGCCTGCACAGGCGTCCACGGGGCCAATCGCCTCGGCTCCAACTCCCTGCTCGAGGGTCTCGTCTTCGGCCATCGCAGCGGCCGCGAGGCCGCCCGGGCGGCGGCCGGACTTCCCAGGCCGGAACCTTTTCCGCTCCCGAAACCGGGCAAAGACCTTTCTCCTGAAATCGTTACGAACACNTCCGGGGGCGAGCTCGACCTGGCCGACCTCCTCTCCAGNCTCAAGAGCCTGCTCTGGTACAAGGTCGGGGTNGAACGAAACGGNCNGGATCTCTCCNGCGCGCTNGAGCAGCTGTCAACCTGGACNGCCTACCCGCTGGCGGCGGATTTTCGTGATGTGGAAAGCTGGACCCTGCAGAATATGTTACAAACCTCCTGGCTGGTCACCTACTCCGCCCTCCGTAGNGCGGAATCGCGCGGGGTCCACTACAGGGCTGACCATCCCGACCGGGATGATCTGAATTTCAGCCGGCACCTGGCTATATCGAGAGCGGACTTCTGACCTGAGGNTTCAAAACCATCGGCNCTTCATCNACCTCTGAAAACAAGACGGCCCTGGTCATCAAGNCNCTGCTCAATAACGACAGNGCCTCNGTCGATCCGCTGNCGGAAATCATCTCNCTCTCGAAAACCGCTGACATCGAGGTNCNTGACAGCCTGGTCCANAAGCTCANCCGCCCCAACGCGGCGACCTGGNTCGGAGCGGGAAAGGTNGCCGAGGCCGCCGAGCTCGCGCAGGAGCTCGATGTCGACTTCATCATCGCCGACAACGAGTTGAGCCCTGCGCAGGAACGCAACATTGAGAAGATCACGGAAAAAACCGTGATCGATCGCAGCCAGCTGATCATGGACATCTTCTCCCAGAGGGCGCAGACCCCCCAGGCCAGGCTCCAGGTCGAGCTGGCCCAGCTGCGCTACAGCCTGCCTCGGCTGAAGCGCATGTGGACTCACCTCTCCCGCTACGAGGGCGGCATCGGNATGCGCGGGCCGGGCGAGAANCAGCTCGAGACCGACAAGCGTCTCATCGGACGCCGGATCCAGAAGATGGTCCGGGANCTGAAGCACATCGAGCGGCGTAACCAGGTGGCCATCGAAAATCGCTCGGGAGAGTTTGTCGTCGCCCTCGCCGGGTATACCAACGCTGGAAAGTCGACCCTNCTGAACACGCTGACAAAATCCGACGAGCTGGTTGAGGACAAGCTCTTCGCCACGCTCGACACCAGGGTCAGGCGCTGGATCCTGAATAAAAACCGGCGTGTTCTTCTCACCGACACGGTCGGCTTCATCAAGAACCTCCCCCATCACCTGGTCGCAAGCTTTGAGGCGACTCTTNCCGAAACGCGCCGCGCCGACATCATCCTCCACGTCGTCGACGCCAGCTCTCCCCAGGCAGAACAACACATCCGCACCGTGAACACGGTCCTCCAGAACCTCAAATGCGGCGACAAGNTGACCTGGATGGTCCTCAATAAATGGGATGCCCTGACCAGCGACGAGATCCCGGAGGCTAACAACCTCGCCAACATCGGGCCGGACTACGGCTCCCGGGCGGCCGCGCCGTCAAACATCAAGGTCCTCGAGCCCGCGCAANCCTTCCAGGTCTCCGCGGCCAACGGCACGGGACTTGANGTCCTCTCCGAGGCGGTCCTCGACCACCTGCAGGCAGGCGACGAACCGATCAGTCTTGTCGTTCCTCATTCCAGGGGCGATGTTGTCGCCTACCTGCGGGAAAACGCGAGCCTTGA
>PAOC01000047.1 GCA_002708465.1 Planctomycetota bacterium | reverse complement strand
ACAGCCTCGCTGGTTGAATTCGATCCGGTACCGGCAAGAACCGGAATTCTTCCCGCCGCTCGTTCGATAACGGACTCTATGACCAGCTCGTGTTCCTTGTGAGAGAGTGTAGCTGACTCCCCTGTGGTCCCGCAGGGCACCAGGCCATTCGTACCCGACTCGATATGAAAATCGACCAGAGCCCCTAGTCGTTCAAGATCAACCTCTCCATCTTTGAAAGGTGTTACAAGGGCTACATAGGATCCACTGAACATCCGCAATCTCCAGAAAATTCGACAGGCTACCAATCCCACCACCACCACAAGCGCTGCATTATAGGGGCGCTCCCCACGCAGGTCCATCAGCGATGCGTTCGCGTGAACAGATCCTGACAACCCGCCAACCCGGCCCCGGGGAGAGCTCTCACCGATCTCCAAGCGAGTCCTCAACCACGCCGCAGATATCGTCACAGAGCTGGTCCACCAGCTGCTGTTCCGGTCCCTCGAGCATAACCCGCAGCAGCGGCTCGGTGCCTGAATATCGCAGCAGAACCCTGCCCTCGGCCCCCAGGCGCTGCTCGACATCGGCAACGATTTCCCGCACCGGCTCCACAGTTTCAAGCTCGACCTTGTCCCGCACCCTGACATTCTTGAGAACCTGGGGATAGGCCGTCATGATCTCCGCGCCCCGATCGAGGTTCATTTCGTAGCCCTGTAGGAACTGCAGCAACTTGATCGCCGCGAGAATCCCGTCTCCAGTAGAAGAGTGGTCCCTGAAGATAATATGCCCCGACTGCTCGCCGCCAACAGGGTGCCCGCCCGCGACCATCTCCTTGAACACGTTCCGGTCCCCGACCTGGGTTCTGATGAGCGAGATACCGGCATCTTCAAGAGACCGGGCCAGGCCGATGTTGGACATCACCGTACCCACAACCGCCTTCCCGGGAAGCTTCCCCTCAGCCTGGTAGTGTCGCCCGCCCAGAGCCAGAACGAGATCGCCGTCAAAGATTCCGCCAGTTCCGCTGACCGGAATCATCCTGTCGGCATCTCCGTCGAAACAGAAGCCTATGTCGAAGCCCGACTCTCTCACCTCTGCCGCGAGAGCGCCCGGATAGAGTGCTCCACAGCCCAAGTTGATATTCCGTCCATCCGGCTGGTCGCCGATCGCACGAACCTCCGCCCCCAGCCTCAGGAAGACCTCGGCCGCGATACCACTGGCGGCACCGTTGGCCGCATCGATGCAGACCTTCAGACCGTCAAGCCCATCAGGACAGCACGATACGAGATATTCGGCGTAGAGCCTGGACGCTTCGCCTGACAGGTCCCGCACACCACTGGAACCTGGCTCGGCAGGCGGCACACCTTCAGAAAATCTGGCCGAGAGCTCATCTTCAAACCGATCGGAGACCTTGGCTCCTGAAGAAGAGAGCAGCTTGATACCATTGTCCTCGGCGGGATTGTGTGAAGCCGACAGAACGATCGCCAGGCAGCACTCCCCTGCTGACCGCGCGACCTCGGCGATTCCCGGGGTCGGCAGTACGCCGAGATCGCAGACATCGAAGCCCGCGCCAAGCAGCCCACCCGAAAGCTGGGCCAACAGGTCGGGACCCGAGGCTCTCGTATCACGGCCGATATAGACAGCCTGCCCGCGGGCCGAGTCAACATCGGATGAAAAATTCTCTCGTTCCTGCAGAACGGAGGCCAGGGCCGAAGATATTTTCGCGACAGAATCCGCCGCGAGAAGACCCTCGCCGGCCCGGCCCCGCACTCCGTCGGTGCCGAAGATGCTCACTTCTCTCTCCTCACCTGTCTCTACTCTTTCTTGCTTTCGTTCTCACCGAGTACCTTGATTTCGTAGGACCAGAAAGAAGCCTGCTGCTCTTTCCTGCTCTCGTGCTGAAGGACATTCACGCCAGGGAAGCCCTTCACCTTGAGATCCGACTCGATAAAATTGAAGGTGCCCCCCTTTTCAGTGTCGAACTCAGCCGGGGCGGGAACGATGAGGGTAATCTCGGGAAGGTCTCGAATTTTCTGGACCTGCTTTCGAGAGCCCTCGAAAGCAACGGGAATCGTCTCTGTACCCAGGGGCACATCTTTCAGCGTTACCCTGCAGGGAGCCTGGAGCAGAGGCAGCTGAAAGAGGAGCCGGGCTCGGTCAACTGAAAACATGTCCAGGCTCTCCTCGAGGACAGCGCTCACATGGATCCTTACCGGGTCAGTAAACCGTACCCACTCGGCCTTTACGCCAGGTCCCAAGTCAAAGTTTTTCAATAGCTGGACTGTTTGCTTCATCTTCTCCGTATCAGGCTGGATCCGCAGATCAAAGAGCCCGTCCGCCCTGCCCTGAAAGTCCAGCGGAACCGTGACCTTGAGTTTGACGGAGTCCAGAACCGAAACCGGCCCCCTGATCCTGAGGCCGCCCTCGGGCCCATCGACCTCTATACTGACCTTGTCATCACTTTTCTTGTTCGGAACCTCGACGATACTTTTCAGGGCGGATATCGTTCGTTCCTCGATGCCGCTCTGTTCTATCAGGAANCGCTTCGGTTGGAAATTGCTGACCGAGACGCCATCTCGGGGAAACCCGAAATCATCCTGCTTGAACTCGTGAGTCGAATCATCTTTTTCAACCGGGATGACGAATTTATTGACGCTGGTCTCTGCCCTGATCTCATCGACCTGTTCACGCGGCCCCTCGATGGTCACCTCGACCTCCAGCTCCCCGCTTGGCGGAAACAAGCTCACGGTCTGACCAGACCTTCGGAACCCCACGATGGCCATCTTCCCGGGTTCCTCCGGCTCGAAACGTACCCTGTACTTCAGGGTCGATCGCTGTGCCTCAGACTGGTAGGCCACGAACCAGATGCTGACGGAAAAAAACAACGCGGTCGCCTTGGTTCGCCAATTTGCCAGGAAGAGATTCTTAAGCCACATGACTATCGTACCCTGGAGCCGGTGCCGTCCTGAACCGTCTCGACATCGGACAGCTCATCAGGCTCTTCTAATTCAACGAAATGCCGCAGCAGCAGCTCACGCAGCCTCTCCGCGTCGACCTTCTCCAGCTGCCCTCTACTGACAAAGGAAACGCCACCCGTCTCCTCGGAGACAATAATGACAATAGCATCGGTCTCTTCACTCACTCCAAGTCCCGCTCGGTGCCTCGTACCCATGACATTACCCAGCCCGGGAGTATCACTCAAGGGAAAGAGGCACCCGGCCGCCGCGACACGGTCCTCGCGAATCACCACTGCCCCATCATGCANATCGGAGCCGGGGAAGAAGATGGTGGAAAGCAGCCCGCTGCTAACGACCGAATCGATCTGGGTTCCGTGCTCGATATAGTTCTTCAGCCCCACCTCTCTCTCAATAGCGATCAAGGCGCCGATCTTCCTGCGCGACATCCGGAAAGAAGCCCTGACGAGTTCCTCGACAATCCCCTCGGTCTCCCGCTTCAGAAACATTCCCAGCAGCCGGGTCTGCCCAAGCCGGACGAGGGCTCTCCGCAGCTCGGGCTGGACTACGATCACGATGGCCGGAATCGCCGCGGCGCNGAAAAACCTGATGATAACCAGCAGGCGATCCATGACATTGAGCCGCTCGGCAATGATCGCCAGAAGGATCGGGAAGGTCAGCATCAGCAGGGCTATTCCCTTCAGGATTCCTTCGCCCCTGGTCCCTTCCATGAACCGCAGAAAAGCGTAGATGACCAGGAAGATCACAAAGATCTCTACGAAATACTCCAGGCTGATCCAGTTGACCACGCTCCACAGGGTTGTGAAAAGATCCTGCAGCACTCAAGCACCTCCCTCGCCCGATCCCTGCAGGGCATCCAGCGCGAGCCCCTGTTCTGCCGCCAGCCGCAGGGCCTCGGCAACATCCAGCAGGTCACGCGTGTAGGGGACATTGTGAACGCGTAGGATCGAGGCTCCCTGCNGCACGGCGGCCATATTGGCCGCGACGGTANCGACATCCCTCTCGAGGGGATCGCGGCCTCGGCCGCTTGCATCACCGAGAATACTCCCAAGAAAGAATTTTCGCGAGGCGCCAAAGAGAATCGGCCGGCCAAGGCCTCTCAGNTGGCGCAGNCCTGCCAGGATTTCCATGTTCTGCCCGGCCTCCTTGGAAAAACCTATCCCCGGGTCAACTATCATTCTCTCCCGGNCGATCCCGCNGGTGGCCAGGAGCTCGATCCTGTCCTCGAGGAATCCGCAGATCTCATTCAGAACCCCTGCAGGATAATTGGTATTTTCCTGCATGCTGGCGGGGGTTCCCCGCATATGCATGAGAATCACCGGGCANNNATGCTCCGTGAGNACNNGNACCCAGCCCGGATCATCGCAGGCGCTGACNTCGTTGACGATNTCNGCTCCCGCCTCNAGNGCCGCACGGCCTACCCGCGGGTCGCGNGTGTCGATNGAGACAAGAACATCAGANCGNCGGCGAAGNNCCCGGATCACCGGGATCACCCGANCGAGCTGTTCATCAGATGAGACGGGGTCGGCGCCGGGGCGAGTTGATTCGCCGCCGACATCCACGATGTCCGCTCCATCCTCAACCATCCCGCAGGCCGCATTGACCGCCGCCTCCGAGCCTGCGTACTGGCCTCCATCGGAGAAGGAATCCGGGGTGCAGTTCAGGATGCCCATCAGGGCGGGGCGAGACCCGAGCTTCCAGCTGCCGCCTCGCGGAAGCTCCAGCTCAAATCCTCCGGATTCGCCGATCATGTGATCCATCCTGCCTGCCATGAAATTACCAGGACTCCACCTTCAAAAGAATTTTCTCAGCAAGGTTCTCTACCGCTCGCCCTCGGGCGGCATCGATGCTCTCCCCCCTGGATGTCGAGAGCGGCTGGTTCTCGACCACCGTCTCCTCTCTAACCGTCCCGTTGACGTAGTCTTCGATCCTCAGATCGATACGAATCGAAACCATCGACTCGAGCTTCTCGTCAAGCTCTCCCTCGGCGAGCACCCTNTCCCNAAACTCCCTGANCCAGCCATANACGGTCATGTCGGAGTCACCGTCAGCCACCAGCCGCAGNGCCGTCCGNCCCTGGATCTCCCGNCGCAGGGAGGAGGTCANNTCGGTGTCGATATCCCGCCGCAGNGGNAAGGTCTGATTCGTAAATGTNGGAACNGCNATGCGNTAGACCCCAGGAGGAGNCTGAACACCAAGCCTGTATCCACACCCCGAGANTGGAGGCAGCNAGACGCAAAACAACANCAGGNNGGTCACTTGAATNCTGGTCACCGNAGCTCCGTTTCTTCCGTATNCTCGAGGCGCCTGCGTAATTCCCTGGCATCCCGGGCGGCAAGNGTATTGGGGTACCTGTCGAGAACGAGTCNNAGATAGNTGTCACACGCCCTCAGNTCGTCCTCCCTCAGATAGAANCTGGCGATGTTAAGGTTCTTCTCNCCTTCCANCTCGTTGATCTCGCTGAGCTTNCCCCTGACCTGNTCTACATATTCGCCCCGGGGGTATTGCTGTAGATAGNCCCNNAACCTCCTGCGAGCCTCCAGGAGCTTGTTNTCATCGTACACCGCGCCGCGCACCTGNAAATATTCCGCCAGGGCTCCCTGGAATGATGCCANCTCCTTCCANTCCTTGTCGGTCATNGNCAGGATNCTGTCGTAGAGCGGAACCGACTCGGCATACTGNCCCTGATCGAAATAGTAATTAGCCACCTCGACCTTGGCATCGTCCGCAAACGANAGATAGGGATTNTCGGTGATGAGACCTTCGGCCGGATCGAGCAGGAGATCGATCCCGTATTCCGGCGACTGANCATTGAAGACCCACAGGACNTCCCTGGTCTTTCTNCCCCGCANGTAGGCCAGGGCGATCTCGAANACCCTCCTCCTGGACTTGTCGATCAGCTCCGGCGAAGGGAAGTCAGCCTTGTAGACCTTCTTGAGGTACTCGATGGNTTCCTCNTACCGGCCCAACTGGTAGAGGCTCTCACCGAGATAGTAGCTCAGATCCCGCATCTCAGCGGTCCCNGAGGAATTGTAGAGGACCANCAGNGCCTCCAGCGCGTCNGCATAGGCTGCNGCCTCGAAAGCTTTCAGAGCCTCNAGNCGTAAACTTCCNGCNGCNCCCCACTTTCCCTTTTCCGCAAGAAGCCAACCTNCATCCGCNGACCAGGTCGTNCCGNTCCCACCGCCGCGAATCCTCGCATCTTCAGACGACTCGGGTATCTCCGAGCCAGCACAACCNAATACCAGCAACACGCAGAGCAGACCCGGCANAGTTCGACCTGNANCAATCATCNAAGGCCTTCCTGAAAAGGGATCAAAAACACGAGGCCGGCGGCACTACAGCCAGCTGGCCTGATATCTTAACATCTTGAGCGGTCGTTCCAACACCGTGGTAAAGCTGTGAACAAGACAGGNATGCACCTGCCTGAGATTTTTTTTCTCCNCACCATTGGATTCNGGCGGCGCCGGCATCTCCGAGAGATCCTTNAGAAGCCGNACCCCGCTGCCTGGCAGNGTGATCGCNCCNCCTGGAGGAGTGTCGGCCTCGTGGTTGCAANCGCGNCAAACCAGTCCTCCCGCCAACGAGTTGTAATAGGCTGAACGACGACCGCCAGGCCAGGGGAGCCCGCAAACCGCGCAGGAATCGACCCCGCCAAGGAAGCCAAGCAGGTGCAGGGCTCGAATCTCAAAATGCANCATATACCANGGCAAGCTGTCGAGGGGTGCANCTGAAAAATGAGCCAGGGTCCTGGCCGCCAGGTCAAACAACTTTGGAGTCCGGTCGGCGGGAAGNCTCACCCCGCGCAANAACTCGACCANNTGNCTGGCCAGNATATGTCTCATCCAGCAGGTTCTGATTCCCCGCCAGCCATCGACCACCTCGGCCTCGGCGAGAATCGACAGGCCTGGAGNGCCTCGCTTCAGNTAAGAGACGTCGTAGACGACGGCCAGNTCAAAGGGNCCCTGGAAGGAGTTCTTCGGACGATGGGCGCCCTTGGCAATCCCCTCGAGAAGACCTTCCTCCCGNCTGAACATCGAGACGATCTGGCTGGTGTTGCTATAGTCGACGCAACGAATTGGAATCGCGAGGGTNCTGAGNTTCAACTCTTAAAACCACCTNTGAAAACNCCTGGNCCTTCCGCCGCAGGAGGCGGACCTTCAAACTTCTCCATTTNCATCANCTNCTCGTCCACCCTTNTCCGGCACCCGCAGNTNGAGNCGATGAACCCTTCTGCCATCGGCGCTGGTTACCTCNAAATGNACGCCNTCGAGAGCGAANGTGTCACCGACCTTCGGAATCCTGCCCATNCTTGAAAAAAGAAATCCNCCGATCGTGTCGTAGTTCTCATTTTCAGGAATACCAAGGCTCANNTCCTCGTTGAGATCATCGATGTGAACCGNGGCATCCACGCTGACCANCCCATCGGAGAGCNGCTGGATAGNCGNCAGNTCCTCCTCCTGTTCGTACTCNTCNCTGATCTCNCCGACGATCTCCTCAATNACATCCTCGATGGTCACAAGNCCTTCGGTNCCGCCATGCTCATCCATGACAATGGCAATATGCAGACGGTGCTGCTTGAACTCCTGGAGAAGGTCGTCGATTTTCTTCNCGCCGCTAACACGNTAGGGGCTGCGAATGAGCGCTTCAAGCGAGATGTCCTCCTTGCTGTAGAGACTCCGGAGGAGATCCTTCACATAGAGGATACCGACAACATTATCCTTACTCTCCCTGTAGACCGGTATTCTCGAAAGGGCGCACTCGATCGCCTTCTCGAGATTCTCAGAGAGCGGCTCGTCGAGATCGAGGCAGGTCATCTCCGTACGGGGAGTCATCACCTCCGAGACTTCTACATCTCCAAAGGAAATGATCGACTCGATCATATCCATCTCCTCGGATTCGAGCAGCCCCTCACGCTCGACCTCTTCAGCCTTCGATCGCAGCTCCTCTTCGAGAATATCAGCGGAATCCCTATGTGAGCTACGGCCGGAGACCCTGGCAAGCGGGCGCAGGATGCCCTCCAGGAGCCACCGGGCAGGGCCAAAACAGGAATGCAGAAAACGGATAAGCCTCGAAAAACGAGCCAGCCAGGCCTCCGGCCAGAGCCGGGCGATGATCGCTGAGAGCAGCTCCAGAACGAGTACCTGCAAGACGAAGATCTCCAGCACCAGCAGAGCCAGGCGAATACCCAGAGCTGTATTGAAGGTGAAATCGGGAGATGCCGCCACAAGAGCGGGCAGGCGGCCAAGCAGCCAGCAGCAGGAGATGACGCAACGGACAACGATGTCGAAGTTGCCTAGCGTACCCTCGTAATCTTCCTTGAACCTGGCGAATCGCTCCACCCGCTCAGGGCTCCAGTCGACGGACCTCTCCAGCAAGGTCTTCCTGGAAAAACGCTCGGTGGCTTTCCGACAGATCGAGATAAAGAGGCCCGCCCCGATCAGGATAAGCGAGACCAGCAGCCATAGTTCCGAGAAAGATTCCTGAGCGTACAATTCTACCTCTGCTAAAGCAGCACCTTCTCACGGGGACCCTGGAAATTCCAGCCAGGCCCTCTCGATCACCTACTCGTCCGCATCATCTCCACCACCATTGCCCCCATCTCCGGGAGCTTTTTCGGGATCTTCCCCCGGCGTCTCTTCGGAAGATTCCCCACCGGGCTCCTCTCCGCCGCCGGGACCGCCCTGGGACTGTTCCTGGGCCTTCCTGAAATCATCGGCCAGCTCAACCACCAGGCGGCCAACATTCCCCTGGCGTTGCTGCAGTCGATCGAGAGCTCGCGACCATTGCCCCGAGTCGCTGCTGCCATCGTTGCTCTGGCGAAGGTCCTCAAGCTGTCCGGTCTGCCTGTTGATCTCAAGCTGCAGATTCTTCAACATCAACAACTCGGCAAGCATCGACACCAGCGCCTCGTTCTGCTGCTGAGGTTGCTGCTGGTCCTGTTGCTGCTGCTGCTGTTGCTGCTGGCGCTGGCGCTTCATCACCTCGAGCTGTTCCTCGAGGGAAGCAATCATCCTCTCGATGTCGACCACCACGCCTTTCTGAAGGAACTGCGTAAAGGAATCCGTCTCGAGCTCGAGCAGAAGATCGCGGACCTGCTGCATGTCAGCGCTGACGTTCTTCAACATGAAGCTGAAGACCCTCGACGACTCTTCCTCTAGACGGCCGATGAGGGTGGTGATCTTGTCCGACAGGTCTCCTTCCTGCCGCGCCAGGGGTTCCACCATACGCTGCAGAGAAGCCCTGCGTCGACGGCTCAAACGCCCCGCGGGCCGCTCCCGCTGAACAGCAGCCGTAGCGGTATTGAGCTTGAGCTGGGCATCCTTCGTCTCGGTAAGCTCCTTGACCAGTGAAACCAGCTCCTGCTCACGCTTGAGCTCTTCAAGGCTTTCCTCTTCCTGCCGAAGCTCTTCCTCCTGCTGCTGGAGCTTGGCGAGAGCCTCCTCCTGGTCCTGTTCCGCCTCATCAGGATTACCCTGATCGAGGTTCTCAGCTGCCTGCTCCATCTTCTCAGAGGCATCCTGCAATTGCTGTGAACGCTGGGGCTGCCCTGAAGACTTGTTCTGTTTCGCGGCATCTGAGGTCTGGCGCGCGAGCTCCTTCTGCTCTTGCGACTGCTTGTCAAAGCGCTTCCGCTTCTCGAGCTTCGCCAGCTGTTCTTTCTTTTTCTCCTCAACCTGCTCCTTTGCCTTCTTGAGCTGGTCGAGCGCCTCTTCCTGGCGTTTCCGACTCAGCTCCTGGCGTCCCTGGCGCGAAGCCTCGGAGGATTCCGTCATCTTCCGAGCGGCCTCTTCAAGAGATTGCCCCGCCTGCCGCAAGCCCCCAGGCTTCTGCTCATCCTTTCGTCTCAGCTTGCGCTCGAGACGGCTGGTTTCACTGGCGGCATCCTTTGTCTTACGGGCCAGCTTCTTCTCGAGATCCTGCTTCTTCTGAAGCTCAGACCTTCCTGCCAGCTCTTTCTTCGCTTGCTCGAGCTCTTTTTGAGCTTGCTCGAGAGCCGCCGAAGCCTCTCTGCCGGATTTTTCCGCCTGTCCCTGCCGCGCTTCGCTGAGCGATTCTCGCGCCTGCCTCATTGCCTCCGAGGCCTTCTTAAAGAGAGCCGAGCCCCGCTGGAGAGCATCCCTGGCAGCCTGCGACTCACTTTTCCGAGCCTGCTCCCCCGCCTGGCTGGAAGCAGAAGACGCCTTACGCGAGAGCCTCTGTTCCTCCTGGCCAAGCCCGGCAGTCTGCAGGGCGTTTCTCGCCATGGCCTCCTTCAGCTGCTTCGCGACCTCCTCGCGGGCCCGCTCCAATTCCTGTGCGGCCCCTTCCTGCCCCTGCTCAGCCGCCTTGAAATCGTCCCGCTTGATCGCTTCATCCGCCTGCCGGCTCTTCCCCGCGGCGGCCGAGACTCCTTCCCTGGCCGCTTCCGGCTGGGCCTCTTCCTTGAGCTTGCCGCCAGTCTTCCGAAGACCCTCCTGGAATTGCCGCGCGCGGCTCTCAAGCTCAGCCTTCAGATCAGAAATTTCCTGGGCCGCCCGAGCCAGCTCCAGCTCGCTGGCTCCCTTTTGAAGCTCCGGAGCAGTCTCTTCTCCGGAGGTTTTCTCCTTCGCGCCCTGCGGCGACTTTTCACCCGGCTTGCCGGCCTCGCCCTTGCCGGCCTCAGGACTTTTCCTCCCGGGTTGTCCTTCAGCGGGGCTCTCGCCTCCCTGCTCTTTTTTCCCCGCGTCGCCTTCAGCCTGTTCACCCTTGCCCTGCTCTCCTTGAACCGGCTTCCCTTGACTGGGCTTCCCTTGACTGGGCTCGCCCTTGCTTTTTGCACCTTCATCCGCCGGCCGCGGCTGTTCTCCCGCGGGCTTCCCTGGAGAGACCGGCCTGTTGGCCGCGCTCATCCTGCCCAGCTCTGTCGACTTCCTATCCAGCTGCCCTGAATCCCGCGCCAGGGCGCGGGCCTGGCGAATGAGCTCATCGAGATTCTCGATCGCCTTCCTGGCATCGGCAATCTCCCGCTGGTCTTTCTCACGCTCTTCCCCCCGGGGCAGCTTGCCCAGGCCATCGTTCACCCGTTTCTGAAGACCCTGCAGGGCTCGGGCAGCCTCGATCGCCTGGTCGAGAGCCTGCCTGTCCTTTTCCGCTCCCTCGGGATCGATCTTCTCCGTAGAATCGCCCTTTACAAGCCCCTCCTGCATCTTCAGAACTTCGCTGATCAGATCCGTGAGGTCCTGCAGCCCTTCGGCTGCCTGCTTTTCATTCAAAAATTTCCTGGTCTCATCAAGGAGGCGCTCCTGCTCCTGCTTGAGCTTCCCGGTGAGCTTGCGCTGCTCTTTGAGCTTCTCGAGCTGCTGTCCAGCGCGGCTCTCGCTGAACTGGCTGGCCTCCAGCACGGCGAGAATATCGTCAATAATCTTGATCGCCTCATTCTGCCGTGAGACAGCGGAGATGAAGTCTTTGTTCGAAAGCATTCCCTCGATCTGCGCGAGGGTGTCAGGCAGCCGCTGGGTACGAATCTGCCTCGCTCCCGCCCGCAGGCGCTCGGCATCCTGCGGCTCGCTGGCCTCCAGCTTGTCAGCCACCTTGTCCATGTCATCGGCCAGCTTGAGGACGATGGCACGAATCTGTTCCTGCTCCCGGGACAGCTCGCGTGACCGATCCTTATCCTCTCCCCGGGCAGGCTCCGAGAAACCCGGCCCGGCGGCCGCGAAGACACAGCCCAGGGCTGAAAGCAGAACAACGAAACGATAAAGCCGCGAGGTACGCATAACGGGTCTCATCTTACCCGACAGGACGAGGGAAGACATCCGAGTCATCATTCTTCTTTTCCTCCACCACCATCTTTTTCGGTCTGGCTCCTGGTATCCTCCCTGAGTCCCTCCTGCCGCCGTTTGATCTCTCTCATCAGCTGGATCAGACCCCGCAGATCGCCAAACTCGCTCATCCTTACAACGATCGCATCCAGATCCCGTTCCACCTCGAGCTGGACCGCCACGCTCCTGGCAAGTGCGGCCGGATCCTGCTCAGATTCCTGTGCCCGGGAGCGCAGCTCATCCAGCTGTTCAGCAATGCGGTCGGACTTATGTTCAGCTATATCATCGAGTTCTTCCCTGAGCCCCTGGAGCCAGTCTTTCCATTTTTCCTCGCCGACCTTGTTCATCTTCATCTTGCCAAGCAGTTGCCCGATATTCGCGGCAAGCTCCGTCAAGCCCTCAGAGACCCTGACCTGGTCCTGGCGATGCCTCGATAGCCTGGCCGCCGCACCCTTGTCCAGCTTGCCTCCAAGGAGGAATTTCTCCTGGGATTCCTCCAGGTCTTTCCTGACTGATTCCTGCCGTCCCCTCATCCTGTCGGTCATGTCGCGAAGAGACATCACCTCCCGCGCGTACTGGTCCTCCAGGACATCGGGATCGACCACCTGTAGAAGATAGAGCTGGGATTCTCCAAGATTTCCCACCGGCCGGCCATCGGCTCTCTTGTTCCCGGTCCTGCCGAAATCCTCGGCCAGGACAAAGTACTCGAAACGAGCCCCCGGAGAGGGCGCCCCCCCATCGCCTGATCCGAGATCGACAAGCTTGAGAACATAAGGCTCGAGCTCCGGCTCGCCCTTCGCGCCCGTCGGACCGGCCGCCTCCATATCG
>PAOC01000131.1 GCA_002708465.1 Planctomycetota bacterium | reverse complement strand
CGACTCCCAGTCCGAGGAACATATAGCCCAGCTGGGAGATCGTCGAGTAGGCGAGCACCTTCTTGATGTCGGTCTGCACGAAGGCGATGGTCGCGGCGAAGAAGGCTGTGAACCCCCCCACCAGCGCGATGTAGAAGAGAACATCGCCGGAATAGAAATCACCGGTGAAGTAGCCCGGCCCCGCCAGGAAGGGGAACATGCGGGCGACGAGATAGACGCCGGCGACAACCATGGTGGCGGCGTGGATCAGGGCGGAGACGGGGGTCGGGCCCTCCATGGCGTCCGGCAGCCAGACGTGCAGCGGGAATTGCGCCGACTTGCCGAGCGCGCCGAGGAAGAGCCCGATCCCGGCGGCCGTAAGCCACCACATACCGTCCCCACTCCAGGGGCCGCTCTCTGCGCTCTTCACACTCGCGAAGATCCCCTCGAAGTCCAGGGTGCCGGCAAAGGCGGCGATGATCATGATTCCGACCAGGAAACCTACATCACCGAGACGGGTGGTCATGAAGGCCTTGATCGCGGCGTTCTGAGCTGATTTCTTCTCGAAGTAGAAACCGATCAGGAAGTAGGAGCAGACCCCGACCAGCTCCCAGAACATGAACAGGATGAGCAGGTTCGAGGAGATGCAGAGCCCCAGCATGGAGAAGCTGAAGAGGCCGAGGTAGGCGAAGAAGCGATTGTAGCGCTCCTCGCCGTGCATATAGCCGCAGGAATAGAGGTGAACGAGGAAGCTCACCAGGGTGACCACGAAGAGCATGACGATGGTCAGGTTGTCGACCAGGATACCGAAGTTGATCGACAGCCCTTTCCCACCACCGGATGAAAGCCATCCCTGCGTTATTTCCGGTGACCAGGAATGCGGTTTCGCGAGGCCATGTTCTCCACCGAGCAGGACGNTCATCATCCAGNTCGCGATNNACAGNGNGATGANCATGCAGCCNGTNGGCAGCCAGTCGCCCTGGCGCGGCAGGCGCTTGCCGAAGAAGACCTGNANCACGAANCCCGCCANCGGNCACAGCAGGATCGCCAGNGCNGCCTTGGTCAGGTCTTCGGGATCGAGGATATCGANNATAGTGCTTAACATACGATTAATTCAGTCAGCTCAGAACGCGCTCAGCCTTTCAGCGAATGCGCATCATCNAGTTCCACACTGTTGATAGAGTTAAANATATTCAGGGCGATGGCAAGGGCCAGGGCGGCCTCCGCGGCCGCGATCACGATAACGAAAAGCGTCACAACCTGTCCGTCAAGCGGGTCCGCTCCGGCGGAATACTTGGCGAAGGCGACGAAGTTGAGACCCGCTGAGTTCAGAAGTAATTCGATCCCCATGAGCACGGCAATGGTGCTGCGCCGGGTGATGATGATCAGCAGGCCAAGCCCGAAGACAAGGGCGCTGACCACGAGGTAATGCTGGAGCCCGACACCAGAAGATGCGGCCTCGGCCGCGGGAGCTGAGGCCTGGGCCAGGAGGGCGCCGACAGCGCTGAAGCAGGTTCCGAAGCTGCCGATCATGCCGCACCCCCTTCGCCATCAGCGCCGCCCGCCAAATCTCCCTCGGACTTGCCGCGGGCGATATAGGTCGCCCCGACCATGGCGACGAGGAGAAGGACTGAGACCACCTCGAAGGGGAGGATATAGGTGCTCATGAAGGCCTCTCCCAGGCCGAAGGCCGTAGGCTCAGCAGCCTTGACCGCGTTCGGGCTGATCTGCGCGATATTCTTCGCGGCCTTCTCACTCCAGTTGTTGCCCCCGGCAAGAAAGACCAGGAGGCCCGTGGTGAGAACCCCGATAACGACTCCGGGAACGAGAACTCGCAGGGAGGCCGCGGCCTTCAGCGGCACATCCACCCTCTGGGTCAACATGACGCCAAAGAGGAAGAGAATGAGGATTCCACCGATATAGACAAGCACCTGGGTGAAGCCGAGGAAGTCGGCTCCCAGCAGCAGATAGAAAATCGCGAAGCCCGCCAGGCTGGCCAGCAGCCAGAAGGCCATGTGGACAATCTTGTCGCTGACGAGGATCAACACCCCGGAGCCAACGGCAATCGCAGCCGTTATGTAAAAACACGCGGCCTCAAAATCGGTGACGCTGAAGAACGATACGGCTCCGCCAACCGTCGCGAGACCGGCCAACACGCCGAGGCCCGTTCGCCCCCAGCCCGTGATCGCCCCCCTGACAACCAGGGTCGAAGCCGCGATGGTCGCGAAAACCACGAGCGCCAGGTATCTCGAATCGGAGAGGCTGGCCCCGAAGCCATCGCTCGCCATGAACTCGCGCAGCACTCCCACCACTACCGCCGCGCCGAGAATAGTCTCGAAGGCAACCCAGGAGGCCGTCCTCATGATCAGGACGACCGGGAGCATGACGAAGGCGGAGATCAGCAACATCCTCAGAGGACCCGACTCGAGGCCTATGCGCGATTCGAGGCCAAGATAGATATAGAGCTCACAGAGGGCGGGAATGATCGCCAGCCAGAGTCCCTGGCGCATGGCGTGTGTGAACAGCTCGAGCGCCGCTTCGCCTCCCCCTTCACGGGCAGCGCGCACCAGCCTCGTCCCCAGGTAGAGGAGGAGGAGCGCCGAGCTCAAAGCCAGCAGGTCGTGAAAGATCATGGACTCGATTAGAACCTTACGTGTTTCTTTTCAGTTCGGGGAGGGGAATGAATCATTCTGCCGATTCTCCTTCCGCATCCGAACCTTCTTCTTCGGCTTCCGCGGCCGCCGCCGCGGCTTTTTCAGCTTCCTTGGCGGCCTTCTCAGCTTCTTTCTGTTTCTTCTTCTCCTCCTGCAGGCGGTCGTTCTCGCCNCGCGCCCATTCGACGAAGACCTCGTCACCCTCGGTGTAGACCTCGTCGGTCAGCAGGTTCTTCTCCATCATGGTGCGATCGGTCGAATGATAATCGAACTCGGGACCCAGCCAGATGCACTTGGGCGGACAGGGCTCCTCGCAGAGACCGCAGAAGATACAGACGGTATAGTCGACCGTGAACTTTGAAAGCGTCGCCTTCTGCCCCCGGTAGCCGCCCTGGAGNGGGCCATCGGCCCCGCGTACGCCCTCGATGTAGATGCAGTCTACCGGNCAGATGTCCGAACATTTCCAGCACATGACGCACTTCTCGGTCTCGAGGTAGTGAATCCCCCGGTGGCGGGCNGGAATGAGATCCTTCTCCTTCGGATACTGGATCGTGCAAAGCGTCTTCTTGTGATTCAGGAAATATTTCATGGTGATCCCCATGCCGATCCAGATCGACCGGGCCACCTTGAAGATATTCATGAAGTAAGCGCAGGGNATCATCTTGTTATTCAACCACTATTCCAAAGCCGAAGACCGAAGCCCCGCGGAAGGCGATCTCCCAGAGGCACGAGCCGACGAAACAGACCAGGGAGATGGGCAGCAGGACCTTCCAGCAGACATACATCATCTGGTCGAGCCGAATCCGGGGAAGAGTCCAGCGAATCCACATCTGGACAAAGACCAGGGCGAAAGCCTTGCTGAGAAAGACGCCGAGCTTGATCAGCAGGCCCAGTGTCTTGGTATAGACCGTCGCATCCGGACCCATGCCAAGCGCATCGAGGGGATAAATTCCCGACCACCAGCCGCCCAGGAAGATCACCACCGCCACAGCCGCGACCAGGTACATCGCCGCATACTCGGCGAGAAAGAAGAGGGCGAAGCGCATTCCGGTGTACTCGGTATGGAATCCGCTGACGAGCTCCGACTCCGCCTCCGGCAGATCGAAGGGAGCGCGCTTACATTCGGCCAGGCTGGCGATGAAGTAGACGATCGCCAGGATCGGCATGAAGGGATTGCGAAAGAGATGCCAATGCCAGACCCAGCCGCCGTACAGCTCTTTATCGGTGAAGTTGAGCAGAATCCCACCCTGCTGGTTGACGATCTCCATGAGAGAGAACGATCCGCAGCAGAGAATGACGGTCACAAAGGCGATACCTATGGGAATCTCGTAGCTCACCATCTGGGTGGCGGTTCGGATCGTGCCGAAGAGCGACCATTTATTGTTGGAAGCCCAGCCCGCCATGATGACCCCGAGAACCTCCACCGCTCCCACCGCGGCGACAAAGAAGAGGCCGAGGTCGAGATCCGAGGCGATGAGCTTGTCGCCGAAGGGCANCGGCACGAANCGCATGAGCACCCCGGCGAAGACNATGGCCGGCGCCAGGGCAAAGAGCGGCTTNTCGGCAAGNCGGGGGNTAATGTCTTCCTTGGTAAGGAGCTTCAATCCATCGGCCACCGTCTGCAGGAGCCCGTGGGGACCGACCTCCATGGGGCCGAGGCGGCACTGCATGTGAGCGGAGACCTTGCGCTCGCTCCAGACCGCTCCGATGGCAAAGACATTGACGAAGCCGAAGACCACCCCGATCGTGATCAGGAGCGCTCCGAGCTCGGGGAAGATCGAACCNTCAACGACCAGGAAGGCCAGCGAGNNCTGGANGTAATTCAAGATGTCATTCAACAGACTCGCCAGGGGAACCGATTCGGGTACTATCGCCGCTTTCAGCAACCACTTGATAAGCCCGGCGAAGAAAAGACCGCCCTCGTAAGCTGCTCCGGAATCCCACTTGTCGGAGAACTCTTTGACGAAGGTTTTGAGGGGGACGGGATCCTTTCCGGCCTGGGCGAAAAAATTGGTGAAGGCGAAGAGGTTCATCGATCCACCTCCCCGAGCACGATATCGAGGCTGCCGATAATGGCCACNAGGTCGGCTATCATCACGTCGCTGAGGCTCGTAAGCTTGTCCAGGATGCTGATGTTGCAGAAGGAAGGCGCCCTGGCCTTCACCCTGTAGGGAATATTCGTTCCGTCGCTGACAATGTAGAAGCCGACCTCGCCGCGCGCGCCCTCGACCCGCTTGTAGACCTCGCCCGCCTTCGGNTTGACGGCCCGGTAGGCCTTCTTGTCACAGAAGGGNCCCTCGGGGATGTCCTTGACCGCCTGGCGNACCAGCCGGATGCTCTGACGCATCTCGCGCATGCGCACCATGTAGCGGTCCCAGCAATCACCCAGCTGTCCCATCTCTCCGGAACCGACCGGCACATCGAATTCGAGACGGTCGTAGATTCCGTAGGGAGCGTCGCGGCGAAGGTCACGCTGGACCCCGGAGCCGCGCAGCGAGGGACCGGTCACGCCGTAGCTGATGGCCAGCTCCGCCGGGATCACGCCGACATTCGCCGTCCTCGAGATGAAGATCCCGTTGTAGGACAGAAGGTTGTCGTATTCATCGAGGATCTTCGGATCGAAGTAATCGCAGAAGGCCTCGATGTCGGCGAGAATCTCTTCGGTCATATCGAAGGTCACCCCGCCGACCCGAACGTAGCTGTAGTTCAGCCGCTGGCCGCANAGCTTCTCGAAAATCTTGAGGATCCGTTCTCGATCGCGGAAGGCATAGAGAAACGGAGTGATCGCGCCAATGTCGAGCCCGTAGGTGCCGAAGGCGAGCAGGTGGCTCGCGACCCTGTTGAGCTCGGCGACGATGACCCGGATATACTCGGCCCGCTCAGGAACCTCAATCCCCGCCAGCTTCTCAACCGCGGCAGCGTAGCCCCAATTGTTCATCATGGCGCAGAGGTAATCCATCCGGTCGGTGTAGGGAACAACCTGGAGGTAGTTGTTGCCCTCGGCGCATTTCTCGAAACAGCGATGCAGGTAGCCGATGTGAGATTCGGACTCGAGCACCAGCTCGCCATCGGTACGCACCACCACCCGGAACACCCCGTGGGTGCTCGGATGCTGGGGCCCCATGTTGAGGAGCATCTCTTCTGTCCTGATCTTTGCTTCGTTCATTGTGTTCTGAATCTTGCGGTCTTTATCGCGTTGCGCAGCTCAATAGATAACGTTCTTGATGCCGTGGAAAGAATCCGGGGGTTCGTAATCTTTTCTCAATGGATGACCGACCCAGTCCTCAGCGCAGAGAATCCTGACGAGATTGTGATGACCCTCGAAGACCACTCCGACGAGATCGTAGGTCTCCCTCTCATGCCAGTCCGCCGTCCGCCAGATCTCCTCGACCGATGCGACTCGCGGATCGCTGCGGGGCAGCTTCACCTTGATGGTGAGCCCATGATGGTTGACCGTCGAATCGAGATGGTAGACGACCTCTATCTCGGGACCCTCCTCGCGCTCGGGATAATCCACGCCGGATATACAGGAGAGCAGGTCGAAACCGAGGCGGGAATCATCTCTGCAGAGCCGGGCGGTCTCCCCCCACTGCTCAGCCTTGACGACAACGAACGGATCCACTCCATCGAGAACCTCCTCGACGACCGCCTCAGGCAGCTTCTCCTTGATCACCGCTATGATTTGCCCAATTTCGAGCCTGGCCATTTCTTCAAATCACTCCGAGTTAAACGGGCTGGTAAACTTCCGGCTTGGTCGTTCGCCTGGTCCGATCGAGTATTTTCTCTCTCTTCATCAGCTTCTGCACCTTGAAGATACCCTCCAGGAGAGCCTCCGGCCTCGGCGGGCACCCGGGGATATAAACATCCACGGGAATCAGGAGATCTACTCCCTTGACCACGTGATAGCCATGCTTCACGTAGGGACCGCCGCGAATCACGCAACCACCCATCGCGATCACGTACTTCGGCTCAGGCATCTGGTCGTAGAGGCGCTTCACCCTGGGAGCCATCTTGTGGGTCACCGTACCCGCCACGATCATGAGATCGGATTGCCTCGGGGTACCCCGGAAAGGACCCGAGCCGAAGCGGTCGAGATCGTACTTGGCGGCGCCGGTGGCCATCATCTCGATGGCGCAGCAGGCGAGACCGAAGGTCAGCGGCCAGACAGAGTTGGCGCGCGTAGCGTTGATGACATCATCGATCACCGACATGAAAACAACGTTCTTGGTCAGTGGATCCGGATTCCTGTTTTCAATTTCACTCATCAGACGGCCACCTCCTGCTTACCATCGGGAGCTTCCACCGCATCCCGCTCTGGAACCTCTTTAACAACTGCGGCCTTCATAAAAGGCTTTACCTTCAGCCAGTCGAGATCGCCCTTGGCCCAGCAATAGATGAATCCGACCAGCAGGATGCACAGGAAGACCAACACCTCGAGGAAAATGAATCCCCCGAAGCCGTGTCGCATCAGGGTCTTAAATACCCGGGCCCAGGGGTAGAGAAAAGCCACCTCGACATCGAAGATGAGGAAGATCAGCGCAAGGGTATAGAAGCGTATGTCGAACCGTACCCAGGACGAGCCGATCGTGGGCTCACCGCACTCATAGGTCTCCAGCTTGCCGGGTTCACTCTCATCACGAACCCGCGGCCGCAACAGGCGGCTGAGGATCGACACCGTCAGGACGACGAAGAAGACCCCGAAGAGGGTGAATGCAAGGACGTTGAGTAGCTGATAACCCATTTCAGGGAGGTCTTTAGCTCAGTCGCTGGGGCTAACTTAGAAAAGCCCGACAGGCCGAAAGCCCTTCCTTCTATCCCCCGTTTGAGGATCCGCTGAGTTCGCACTGAACCCGCGGAAAGAAAGAACATCAGCCATCAAACTTTCCGGCATAAAACGCCAAGACTTTAAGTTGTTGAGGACGTTTTGCAAAAGTTTTTTTTTCAAGTAAACCCCGTCTGCAGGTGGGTTTGGGTACAGCAGAGCTCTTCCTCATCCTCCGCGGCCGTTCAGCGCCCACTCGTTGATCGCCTCAATCGCCTCTCGGTTCTTTCTGACAGCCCTGAACTCGGCGACAAAAGCCGCCGCGTTGACGCACAGGGCGAGAGATGAGAAGACCAGGTGGACCCACCAGCCGCCGACCTGTCGCAGAGGCAAAGCCGTCTCGGCGCCGGGAGCGGGAATCAGCCTGCTGTGAACTTCCGCTCCGAGCAGGGAGGCGACGATGATCAGCAGGGTCGCGAAGCAGGCCAGGGGAAAGACCTTCTTTTTCAGTCGACGGGTGAGAGGTATGTATTTCTTCGCGAGAGCATCATCCTCTTCAACCGCNTCCCGAATATCCATCCCCGTNCCGATCAGGTAAAAGATGACCAGTACATGGGTGAAAATAATGAGNACAGAGGCCAACATTCCGGCCAGGAGATGGTCNCGAACGGAGACCGCGTCGCTCAGCCCCAGGCCGAGAGCCAGGGCATAAACGAGCGCGGCGACATCAAAGAGGATCAGGGTGAACAGGGTCGGGGGCATTGCTTCCAATCAACGGTGAAGGCTGGGGCGAACGGAGACGGAGTGGAACCTCAATTGTCCCGGGGAACCGCGAGCATGCGCTCAAGGCTGCGGCGGGCTCCGCCGGCCACCTCCTCGTCCACCAGGACCTCGAAGACATCTTCCTCCAGCGATCTCTTGATCTGGGGAAGATCGATCATCTTCATGTAAGGGCAGTGGAGCCGACAGCCGATACAGCCATCCGCCATGACGAACTCCTTGTCCGGATAGGCCTGGCGGAGGCGGTAGACCAGGGCCCACTCTGTCGCGACGATAAAGGTGCCGGCCTCGGGGTGCCGCGAGACGGCATCGAACATACCAGCGGTCGAACAGATCTCATCAGCCAGTTGAAGAACATCCTCACGACATTCCGGGTGGGCGATGATAACGGCCCCGGGATGTGACTTTCGGCTCTTGTCGAGGCTCGCCTCGCGCAACACGTCGTGGGTCGGACAGACCCCGTCGTAGATCACGACGTCCTTCTCCGGCAGCTGCTTCGCGACCCAGCCTCCCAGGTTGCGGTCCGGAGTAAACAGGATCTTGTCGTTCTCGAGGCTGCGAACGACGGAGACCGCGTTGCCCGAGGTGCAACAGATGTCCGACAAGGCCTTCACCTCGGCGCTCGAATTGATATAGGTCACCACATCCCGTCCGGGATATCGCGTTTTCCAATCCTCGAGTGACTCGGGGCAGATGGAGTCGGCCAGGGAGCAGCCGGCAGCGAGATTAGGCAACAGCACCTTCTTGTCCGGGTTGAGTATTTTCGCGGACTCCGCCATGAAGTGAACTCCGCAGAATATGATTCGCTCGGCGTCGGTCTTCGCGGCCTTCATCGCCAGGGCCAGGGAGTCCCCCAGCTCATCCGCCACCTCCTGGACAGCGGGAAGCTGGTAGTTGTGAGCCAGGATCACCGCGTTACGCTCACGGGCCAGCAGGCGAATCTCCTCCTGGAGAGCCCGGATTTCATCGAGGTCCGCCCCCTCCACATTCCAGGGGTCGGGCGTTTCGAATGAAGCCAGGGAAACGGTTGCCTGTTCGTTTGTCATCTTTCACCATCCCTCGCCAGGTTCTGGCCTGAGATCCTGGCGCCGGGCTGAGGCTGAACCGCATCGGTGCCTCCCGGGAAAATTCTCCAGAACTCTTTCTTCAGCAGATTGGTGATGGTCGAGCTCTTGGAAAACCCATGGTACTGCGCAACGGCCTCGAGCATTTCGAGTTCCTGCTCCGTGGCGGTAAAACTACGGACTATTTTCATACGCCTGCTTTCATGGGATGGCTCCCTCAATGACCTTAACGCTTGGGACAATTATATTTATATCTTATATATAAAGCCTATAAGAATGCATAGTTTATCGGAAACCAGGAGAATGTCAACATAGCAGGACAGCCCAACTTGATTATATCTTAAGTAGTTATTTTTATTATATTTAGATACTTTGTGAAAAATATCACAAAAAGATCTTGAAGCATTGCCTGCGACGATTTAGTTTACCGGCAGAAGCCTTATGGGCTCCAAGGTTTCGACCTTGTTAAAGATCGTTTTCTTAATAAGCAGGCATGCAGTTTCTCTCACCGGCCAGTGGACTGAAAAACCTCCACGACCCGGGCTGTTTCAGGCGGTTGGCTGAGTAAGTAGATGAATATCATCGCCGAGCATACAAGCTACCTGGGCGAGTTTCTTCCCATAGCGGTCTATGTCGTCATCGTGGTCCTGACCGGGGTAACGATGCTCAGTCTCCCCGCAATCCTTGGACCGAAGAAAAAGACAGCCGGCAAGGGNCTCCCCTACGAATGCGGCGTCCCGCTCCTGGGAGAAACCCGCCAGCGCTTCTCGATACGCTTCTATCTCGTCGCGATCCTCTTCGTTCTTTTCGACATAGAGACCGTCTTTCTCATCCCCTGGGCCATCACCTACCAGAAGCTGCTTGGAAGCCTGGGCTGGGTCGTGGTAGCCGAGATGCTCGTCTTCATCGGAATCCTCTTTACCGGATATGTTTACGCCTGGAGGCGGGGAGGCCTGGATTGGGATTAGAAAAGCTCCTTGGCGACAACATCATCACGACCTCGGTCAACTCGGTGGCCAAGTGGGCCCGCAAGAACGCTCTCTGGCCGATGCCTTTCGGGACGGCTTGCTGCGCGATCGAGATGATGGCCACCCTCTCCGGACGCTTCGACATGGCGCGGTTTGGAGCGGAGGTCATCCGCTTCTCTCCCAGGCAGGCTGATCTGATGATCGTCTCTGGAAGAATCTCGATCAAGATGATGCCGGTCCTGCTGAAAATCTACGAGCAGATGCCGGAGCCCAAGTGGGTTATCTCAATGGGCGCCTGCGCCTCCAGCGGAGGCGTGTTCGACACCTACACCCTGGTGCAGGGCGTCGATCAATTCCTCCCGGTCCATTGCTACATACCCGGCTGCCCCCCCCGGCCGGAGTCGCTGCTCGATGCGCTGATGAAAATCCAGGACATCATCGGTGAGGAAGACTCCGATGATAAAGCGGACGAGGGGAAGNAGAACCCGGAAATTGAAACCGAAGAGGAGACCGAAGAGTCCGTCTCCGCAGAACAAGGGGTAGCCGAGCCAGTGGCTCCTGACCCGGAATGAACACCTGAGATGGGAACATCCCTGACGCCAGAACAGATCACCGAACGCCTGTCGAAGCAATTCGGCGACGAGCTTTCGGTCCACCTGCCGCCCGGCGAGAGCGCGGCCCAGGTCGCCATCGTCAGCCGCGAGTCGCTCGAAGACACGCTCAGCTTCCTGCAATCAGAGACCGGCCTGGAATTCGACTTCCTGGTAGATGTAACGGCTGTCGACTACCTCCATTTTGACGACCCCTCGATCCAGGAACGATTCGCCGCCGTTTACCAGCTCTATTCGACAATCCACAACCACCGGTTCACGCTGAAGACTCCCGTCCCGGAGGACGACGCCTGGGTCCCCAGCGCCGTCGAGCTCTGGGGCTCGGCCTTGTGGGCGGAGCGGGAAACCCACGACATGTACGGGATCCGCTTTAAAGGCAACCCTGACATGCGACGCCTGCTGATGCCGGAAGACTTCCCCGGCTTTCCCCTCAGGAAAGACTACCCCCTGAGAGGCCGCGGCGAGCGGGATGCCTTCCCTCAATACCTTGACTCCGGGCCCATCTCTGGCGGTGCCGNGAAAGAAGGAGGTGGCGCGTGAGCGAAGAACGCAAGGCTCCCGGCATGACCGGTGAAGCCGCCGAACAAAGCCCCCCGGAGGCGCTCGGCCCCGAGCTCCTGCGAAAGGGGCTGGCCGCCGACCCCGAATACCGCGGCGAACATCCCGAGCCCCGATTCTTCATCACGGATGAAGCTGAAGACGACTTCGGCGGGAAGACCATGACCCTGAACCTCGGCCCCCAGCATCCGGCCACCCACGGGACCCTGCGGGTCGTCCTGAAGGTACGCGGCGAAAAAATTGTCGCGGCCGATACCGAGATCGGCTTCCTGCATACCGGGTTCGAGAAGCTTTCAGAGCACATGAGCTACCAGCAGTGGGTCACTGTCACCGACCGCATGAACTACATGTCGGCCATGAACAACAACGTCGGCTACGCCATCGCCTGCGAGGAGCTTCTTGGAGTTGAGGTGCCGCGCAGGGCGCAGGTCATCCGGGTCATCCTCAGCGAGTTCTCACGCCTCGCCGACCACATCGTCTGCAACGGCCTGGCGGGAATGGACGTCGGCGCCTTCAGCCTGATGTTCTGGGCTTTCGAGCGNCGTGAAAAAGTCTACGATCTCATGGAGGCCGTCACCGGCACCCGGCTGACCACCAGCTACACCCGCATCGGCGGGGTCTTCCGCGACGTACCCGCGGACTTCGACTCAATGGTCAAGGACCTCGTCACCGAGTTCAGGCGGTTCCTCGAAGAGATGAGGTCGATGACGATCGGCAACCGGATCTTTGAGGATCGTATGCGCGGAGTGGGAATCATCTCCTCCGCGGATGCGGTGAATTGGGGGCTCACCGGCCCCATCCTGCGGGCCAGCGGGATCGCCTACGATGTTCGGAAGGCCAGGCCGTACAGCGGCTATGAGCGCTACGACTTCGAGGTGCCTACGCAGGAAGGCGGCGACAGCTACTCGCGCTTCGTCCAGAGACTTGAAGAATGCGAACAGAGTCTCGACATCATCTCCCAGGCCATCGAGGATCTGCCAGAGGGGCCTGTGCTGAGCGAGGACAAGAAGATCTCCCTGCCTGAGAAAGACGAGGTCCACCAGAACATCGAGAGCCTGATCCATCACTTCAAGCAGATCATGTTCGGACACGGCATCCTGCCTGAACGGGGCCGCGAGGTCTACTCCTCCACAGAGAGCCCCAACGGAGAGCTGGGCTTCTATATGGTGTCAGATGGAGAGATGAACTCCTACAAGACCCGGGTGCGGCCTCCCTCGATCTTCCACTTTGCCGTGCTCCCGAAGCTGATCGAGGGCCTGATGATCAGCGACGCCGTCGCCGTGCTCGCCACCCTGAACGTCATAGCGGGAGAACTTGACCGATGAGCGATGCTCCCGCCGTGAAAAAGAAATTCTCGAATAAGGGNCTCGAATTCATCGACTGGCTCCTGGGACGCTACCCGNACAAGCAGGCCGCTCTCCTGCCGGTGCTGAGGCTGGCCGAGGAGGAGTTTGGCAACATCGACAATGACTCGGTGATGCTGGTGGCTGAGACGCTCGAGCTCTCTCCAGGCTATGTCTGGGGAGTCCTCACCTTCTATACCCACTACCGCAGGGAGGGCGATGGCAAATACCTGCTGCAGGTCTGCAGCACCCTGCCCTGCGCGCTCAGGGGGTGCCGGGATATCCAGCACCGTCTCGAGGAGAAGCTTGGGATCGAGGCGGGCGAGACCACAGAGGACGGCCTCTTCACGCTGAAGAAGGTCGAATGCCTGGGTTCCTGCGACACGGCCCCGGTGGTGCAGGTCAACGAAAAGTACCACGAGAACCTCGACATCGAGGAGCTCGATAAATTGCTGGAGACGCTGCGTGGCTGAAATCAAACCGGAAAAATTCGAGAAGGTTCTGACNAAATACGTCGACCAGGAAGGCTCCGCCTCGCTCGATTTCTACCGCGGCCATGGCGGCTACGAGGCGGCTGAGCGAGTCCTGAAGGAGCTGAAGCCCGACGAGGTCATCGAGACGGTCAAGGATTCGAACCTCCGGGGACGCGGCGGAGCCGGCTTTCCCTGCGGCCGGAAGTGGTCCTTCGTCCCCAAGGACACCGACAAGCCGAAGTACCTGGTGGTCAACGCTGATGAAAGCGAACCCGGCACCTTCAAGGACAGGGTGATCATGGAACGCGACCCTCACCAGCTCATCGAGGGCTCCCTCATCTCCGCCTACGCGCTCGACAGCCACATCTGCTACATCTATATCCGGGGCGAATACTACGATGCCTTCCTCTCCATGCAGAAAGCCATCGATGAGGCCTACGAGGCCGGAATTCTAGGTGAAAACGTTCTCGGCACCGGCTTCCGGCTCGACATGACCATGCACCGCGGCGCCGGAGCCTATATCTGCGGCGAAGAGACCGGGCTCCTGAGCTCTCTCGAGGGCAAGCGCGGCCTGCCGAAGATCAAGCCCCCGTTCCCGGCCGTGGAGGGACTCTTCCGCTGCCCGACAGTGGTCAACAACGTCGAGACCCTCTCCTGCATCACCCACATCTTCGACCGGGGAGTCGACTGGTTCAAGAGCATCGGACCGCCGGAGGGTCCCGGGCCCAAGCTGCTGTGCGTCAGCGGCCACGTGGAACGCCCGGGAACCTACGAGGTGCCCATGGGTATCAACCTCCTGGACCTGGTCAACAACCACGCCGGCGGAATCTGGAAAGGAAACAAGCTGAAGGCCATCATCCCGGGCGGGAGCTCGGCCAAGATCCTCGCCGCCGAAGAATGCGACGTGGGCATGGACTACGAGTCCCTCGCCGCAAAGGACACCATGCTCGGTTCCGGCGGCGTCATCGTGATGGACAATAAAACCGACATGGTGGAGGCGCTCTACAACATCCTGCGCTTCTACGCCCACGAGTCCTGCGGCCAGTGCACTCCCTGCCGCGAAGGCACCGGCTGGCTGCAGAAGATCTGCGGACGCATCCTGCACGACGACGGCCGCCCGGAAGACCCGGACATGATGCTCGACCTGTCGAAAAAAATGTGCGGGCGAACGATCTGCGTCCTGGCGGACGCGGCGGCCTTCCCCTGCGAGAGTATCGTCANCAAGTTCAGAGCTGAGTTTGACGAGAAGNTCGCGGCCGGCGACGGCCACGAACGAACCGTCCACCTCGGAGGCCCCCTGGTGCAGCCGGGAGCCCTGAGCGCCCACAACCAGGAGCGNCTCGATGAGCTCCAGGGCGGACACTGAAGAAAACGGAANGACCGGAATACACAAGACATGACCGAGAAGCAGACAGTAAACCTGACGATCAACGGCGAGGAGGTNGAGGCCCCCGCCGGNGAGATGCTGATCAAGGTCTGCCATGACCGGGGGCTCGATGTNCCCTTTTTCTGTTATCACCCGGGGCTGGTGCCCGAGGGCAACTGCCGGATGTGCCTGGTCGAGGTGGTCAAGGCGTCCAAGCCCATGCCCGCCTGCACGACTCCCGTGACCGAAGGCATGGAGATCGAGACCCACTCCGAGCCTGCGAAGGCGGCCCGGGCCGATGTGCTCGAGTTCATGCTGGCAAACCACCCGCTCGACTGCCCGATCTGCGACAAATCGGGAGAGTGCCTGCTCCAGGATAACTCCTACGCCCACGGCAACGACGGCTCCCGTATGGTCGACGTCAAGGAGCTCAAGCCGACCAAGGAGCTCGGCAACGGCGTCAAGCTGTGGGGAAATCGCTGCATCTCCTGCACCCGCTGCGTACGTTTCTGCAGTGATATCGCCGGCAGCGGCGAGCTGACCATGGTGAACCGGGGCGACCGCTCGGTTGTCGATGCCTTCCCGGGCTACCCCCTGCAGAACCCGCTGAGCGGCAACGTGGTCGACATCTGCCCTGTCGGCGCCTTGATCTCGGAGGATTTCCTCTACCAGGCGCGGGTCTGGTACGAAAAGAAAACCGACAGCGTCTGCCACGAGTGCTCGCGCGGCTGCAACGTCGAGATCCAGACGCTGCACAACGAGGTCAAGAGGATCGTCGCCCGCCACAACGATTCGGTAAACGACTACTGGATCTGCGATCACGGACGCTACACCTACGACTATATCCTTGGCCCCGAGCGCTCGCTCGAGTACCGGCTGGGCGATTCATCCGGGCCGGCCGACGCTCCGGCCCTGTTGGCCCAGAAGCTGAAAAGCCTGGTGGCTGAGCATGGGGCCGACTCCCTGGGAGTGCTGGCCAGCGCGTTCATGAGCAACGAAACTCTCTACCTCCTAGGCTCGGTGCTGAAAGAGCTCGAGGTCCCGGTGGAGAATATCGCGGCCTGCGCCCGTGCCGATGGCAAGGAGGAGACCTTCAAGGGCGGCTTCAAGATCTCAGCTGACCGAAATCCGAACAGGCGTGGAGTCGAGGCGATCCTCGGCCCGAGCGCCTTCTCCTCTCGCGCCGAGGACCTCCTGGAAAAATCAAAGGGNCCGGGCCTGCGCGGCCTCGTGCTGGTAAGCGACCTGCCCGGCCAGCCGCTGCCCGCTGAATGGATCGAGGCTCTCAACTCGGCCGACTTCGGCCTCGTCTTCCTGCTCGAAAACGACTCCCGCATCGGCGAAGAGGTATCCCTCATTCCCGCCACCGCGTTCTCGGAACGGGATGGATCCATCATCAACGAGGACGGNCGGATACANCTCGTGCAGGCTGCCACCCAGNTGCCCAGGGGAGCCCTTCGTCTCGACGACCTGCTNCAGGACGTTCTCGTCGAGCTCGGCGCGAGAGAAGGCCGGATCTCGCAGCGCGGCCTGTTTGATGAAATGGCTGGGATCATACCGGCCCTCAAGGGAGCCCGGCATGCCGAGCTGGGAAAGACGGGACTCAGCATCGATGGAGGNGAAGAATGAACGANAACCTCCAGGGCATCCTCATGGNCGCGGTGCGGGCGGTGGCCATCTTCGGAGGCATCATGACGCTGGCTCCCATGCTCGTGATGGCCGANCGGAGGATCTGCGCCGCGATCCAGAACCGGNTNGGCCCCAACNGGGTTGGCCCGATGGGNCTTCTCCAGCCGCTGGCGGACGTNATCAAGCTCCTGTTCAAGGANGANATCATTCCCGANCGAGCCGACAGGACCCTCTTCAGNCTCGCTCCCCTGCTGGCCTTCGCCCCGGCCGCGATCNCCTTCGTCGCCATCCCCGTAGGAAGAGANCTGCAGGTAGCTGACCTGAATGTCGGGGTTCTCTATGTCCTCGCGATCACATCGCTTGGGGTCTACGGGATCAGCTTCGGCGGCTGGGCCTCCAACAGCAAGTACTCGCTGCTGGGAGGGATCCGCTCGAGCGCCCAGATCATCAGCTACGAGATCTCCATGGGACTGGCGATCGTGTCGGTCCTCATGATCGCGGGAGATGTCCATCTCGGCAGCATCGTTGAGTGGCAGGCGGAGAACGGGTGGATCATTTTCTACCAGCCCCTGGCCTTCATCATCTTCCTGGTTGCCGCCTTCGCCGAAAACAACCGGCTGCCCTTCGATATGGCCGAATGCGAATCCGAACTCGTCGGAGGCTTCCATACCGAGTACACCGGGATGAAGTTCGGCCTGTTCTTCCTGGGAGAATACATAGCTATGATCGTCATGTCAGCGCTCCTGGTGACCCTCTTCCTGGGAGGCTGGGATCCGGTCTTCTTCGAGCTTCCCGAGGGAGCCGCCGGCACAGCCATCTCGGTGCTGTGCTTCACCGTCAAGCTCCTCGCCGTGCTCTTCCTTTACATCTGGGTACGCTGGACGCTCCCGCGCTTTCGCTACGACCAACTCATGAAGCTCGGCTGGAAGGCCTTCGTTCCCCTGGCCCTGCTGAATATCGTGTTGACTGGAATCGTTGTTTCTCTGCTGACGGGAACAGGATGAGATCTGAGATGACCGAAGAAAACAA
>PAOC01000084.1 GCA_002708465.1 Planctomycetota bacterium | reverse complement strand
CAGGTCATCACCGATGTCGATCTCGATGAGGCCGTTGAGATCCGCATCTCTGTAGAGCTTCGAGACGCTCTCCTCGACTACGCCGGGTACGCAGGGGCTGAAGCTGCAGCATTCGAGCTCCTGCAGGGCCGAGCCCCGCACCGGGCGGGCGGCGAAGGGCGTTATCTCACAGCCGGCCTCCTCGAAGGCTGAATACAGTCCGACGATGGTCCCGCCGGTGCCAACGCCGCTGACGATGCCGTTGACGGTCCCTCCCGGTATCTGCTTGAGAATCTCCTGTCCCGTCCAGACCCGGTGCGCCTCGGCGTTGTCCGGGTTTTCGAACTGCCGGGTGTAGTAGGCGCCTGTTTCGCCGGCGATCTCCTCCGCCTTGCGCAGGGCGCCGTGGATACCTTCGTCCGGAGGCACCAGGATGACCTCGCCGCCGTAGGCCCTGATCATCAGCTGTCTCTCCCGGCTGACGCCCTCGGGCATGACGGCGATGAACTCGAGGCCCATCTGGGCGCAGGTCATTGCCAGGGCGATACTGGTCGAGCCGCTGGAGGCCTCGATGACCGTGCCGCCCGCCTCTATCCTGCCGTTGCGCCAGGCTTTTTCGACCATGTAGCGGGCGATCCGGTCCTTGGTCGATCCGCTGGGGTTGAGAAACTCAAGCTTGCACCAGATGCCTGTTTCAGTCGAGGCGAGACGCACCTCGACCAGCGGCGTGGCCTCGATCTTCTGGACGAATCGTCCTTCGCTCTTGAAAGGAATGCTCATTTAATCCGTGGTGGTTGGAAAATCCCGCCTTGCCCATCCCTCGACAACCACGTTGCCGAGGGCATCGAGCTCGGCGTCGTAGCCGCCCCGCATGTCGACGATCTCCGTATAGCCGTCGCTCAGCAGCATCATCGCCGCCCTCATCGACCGTCCGCCTCGAAGGCAGGCGGTGATGATCTTCCCGTCTTTCTCAAATTGTTCTTCTACCTCGGAGATGAAATCCGGATTGGGCACGAGGCCCGGCCCCATTGAATTTTTTACCGCGACGGGAATATTAACCGCCCCCGGAACGTGCCCCTCGGAGAATTCTTCTTTCGATCTCACATCCAGGTAGGTATAGCCTTCCCCGGAATCGAGGAGGGCCCTGGCTTCTTCCGGGTCGATTCTCTTGATATCCATCGATAATGTACCTCTAGAGTAAACCTTGCAAGATAATGCGACGAAGTAGGGGGCCGGCGCAAGTAAAGTACCGCTGCCACCGGCGGCTTACGAGGAGTACCTTTTCGCAAAGGAATGATTGATTGAAACCCGTATTGACCGAGAGCTCGGCCGGGATCTATTGTCCGCCCGGGGGCTTCTATATCGATCCCCGCCGCCGGGTCCCGACAGCCATCGTGACCCATGCCCACATGGACCACTTCAGGCCCGGTTGCCAGGAGTATTATTGCTCGAGTTCGAGCGTGGATTTGATGCGNCTTCGCCTGCGCGGTAAGCCGAAGGTGACCGGGGTCGAATTCGGCCGGCGGCTCGAATTCGGCGAGGTCACGGTATCGTTTCATCCCGCCGGGCACATCCTCGGCTCTTCCCAGGTCCGGGTCGAGTCGGNGGGGCAGGTCTGGGTGGTGTCGGGTGACTACAAGCGNGGGGAGGATCCCAGCTGTGAACCTTTCGAGGTGGTGCCCTGTGATACCTTCGTTACCGAGGCGACCTTTGCCCGCAGTGCGGCGNCGTGGAGGCCGGGCGCCGAGGTGATCGCCGAGATCTCCGAATGGTGGAGAGAGAATCGCCGCGCGAAGAAGGTCTCCGTCCTCTATTGTTACGTGCTGGGGAAGCTGCAGAGGATCCTNGCCGGNCTCNGNGCCCTTGATGCCGGCAGGGAGGTCTATATTCACNGGGACGCGGAGCNGTACAACGANTGCTATCGCAGGGCCGGTTTTCAGCTCGCTCCAACCCGGGTGGTTCCCCGCAAGCTCAATGGGNTGTCACTGGAGGGGGCCCTGGTGCTCGCGCCTCCGAAATATCTTCAGTCCTCGTGGTACCGTCGTTTCGGGGACACGGTAACGGCTTTCGCCTCCGGCTGGATGGCCCTGGAGGACCCATGTAAGTTCGGATATGAGANAGGTTTCGCGCTTTCTGATCACGCTGACTGGGGCGAATTGGTGCGGACCGTCGAGGAAACAGGCGCCCGCAGTATTGTCACCTGTCATGGCGATGCGAGCGAATTGGACGCCTACCTGCGCTCGCATGGTTACAGCGTAGCCCCTCTTCCGCGGGCTTGAGCCACGGGCCTCCAGGCTATAATCTCATTGCTTTGACGTGCCGGAAGGCTACAATTTCCCGGCTGGCAGAATGACTCAATCGACTCACAGGAGTGCTGGATGCGCAAAAAGCATCGCGGACGACGAAAAATCGGGCAGAAAAAGCGCCGGGCTCGCAAGAAGCGGCGTCTGAAGAAGTAATCCGTCACTTCAGTTCCGGTCCCCCTGGCCGTGCTGGAGGGGTCCTCNACTTNTTCGTGTAGAGGGCTAGTTCCCCCGGGCCCCGACCTCATGGTTGCCTCGAGGTTTCTTCGGCCGGNAAATGCCGGATGAGGCGAAAGCTCATCGATGGAAAAANTCTCCGGACTCATCTCGGCTCCCTATACGCCCTTCCATCCCGATGGGGGCCTCCANCTCGAGGTGATTGACAGCCTCGTTGAACGAGCTGCCGCCACCGGGCTCGCCGGGGTTTTCCCCTGCGGGACAACGGGTGAGTTTCCGTCCCTCACGCTGGAGGAACGCAGGCAGGTCTCCGAGCGCTGGGTNCAGGGCGCCGGGGGCCGATTCAGGGTCATCGTACATGCAGGCGGAACCTGCCTCGGTGATTCGAAGGAGCTGGCCGTGCACGCCGGCTCTGTCGGGGCCGATGGCATCGCCATGATAGGGCCGTATTTTTTCAGGCCCGCGACCGTCGAGGAGTTGGTCCGTTATTGTGAGGAGGTTNCCGCCGCGGCCCCGGACCTCCCTTTTTACTACTATCACATTCCCGTCATGTCCGGGGTCACCTTGTCGATGCGTGACTTCCTCGAGCTCGCCGGCGACAGGATTCCCAGTCTCGCCGGGATCAAGTTTACCCATCCGGACCCGATGGATATCCGCAGATGCCTGTCCTGGCGGGACGGACGCTACGAGATACTTTTCGGGATGGATGAGGCCCTGCTGGCCGCCCTGGCGCTCGGCTGCCGGGCCGCTGTGGGAACGACCTACGGTTTTGCCGCTCCCCTGAGCCAGGCGATCATCGAGGCCTTCGACCGCGGAGAGATGGATGAGGCGCGCCGTCTTCAGTCTCTCTCAGCCGAGATGGTGGCGGTCTACCGTAAATACGGCGGCGGCCACCCGGCGATGAAGGTCATGATGAAGATCTGCGGTATCGACTGCGGGCCGGTACGGCCTCCCCTGAGGCCGCTGTCGCGGGAACAGGAGGTTGCGTTCAGAGAGGAGATCGAGACGACCGGGGGGCTGCGGTATTGCCCGGGGGCCGAGGCCGTCGACTGACGCCGGTCAGCTTCGCCGCCGCAGGAGCAGCTGGTCGATGGTTACAGCCGCCACGATAATTACGCCGGTCACGATCTCCTGCACCGGGTTGGGTATGTCGTAGAGAACGCAGCCGTTGCGCAGGAGGCTGATGATGTAGGCGCCCACCAGGGAGCCCAGGACACTGCCCTTGCCTCCGCTGAGGCTGCCTCCGCCGATCACCACGGCGGCGATGATGTCGAGCTCTTTGCCGATCGCGGTGCTCGGGTCGCCGTTTCCCAGGGTGGAAAATTCCATGACCGCCGCCGCTCCGAAGAAGAGCCCGGCCAGCATGTAGACCAGGGTCTTCTGTCCCTCGACCCGCAGGCCGCAGAGTCGGGCGGCTGTTTCATTCGATCCGATGGCGAAGACGTAGCGTCCGAAAACCGTGTATCGGAGAACCGCCCAGAGGGCGATGGCGAGGACGGCCAGGGTGACTATGCCGCTGGAGAAAGGGCCNAGCCCTTCGCCATAGAGCATATCTGTGAGCCAGATCTTCGAGTCTTCCCCTCCAGCTNCTTGCGGCGCTCCTGTCAGAGGGNTCGGATTCACGTTCGTGATGCTGATCTTCTCCTCGCCCGACATCACCTTGGCCAGTCCACGGGCGATGCTCATCATTCCAAGGGTGGCGATGAACGGAACAATTTTGAAGCGGGTGATGATGACGCCGTTGAGGAATCCGATAGCGGCTCCGGTTCCGAGCCCNGCCAGCAGCGCNGCCGAAGAGCCGAAACCGCTTTTCAGGCAGAGGGCGATGACCACGGTCGACAGCGCTATGGANGAGCCCGGGCTCAGGTCGATGCCGCCGTTGATGATGACCAGCGTCATCCCGAGCGCGCCAAGGGCGACGATGACATTCTGGTTCGCCACCAGCATGAGGTTCCCGGGGCTCATCATCTCGCCGAACTTCTGTATTCCTCCGTTGGTGAAGAGGTCGGTGAGGAGGAAGACGAGGAGGACGACGGCCAGGCTGAGAAACGGCAGCAGTGCCCGGTAGACCTGGGCAAATCGCAGCGCGCCGGNTTTGGTNGGATGGCCGGGTGTCACTTGTCCAGCCACTTCGAGAGGTCNGGCGAATGCAGCTCTNTCATCTCCTGCGTATTCATATTCTCNGGGGTCGCGACCNGGACGCCCGTATCGACGTAGGGGTCGAGCTGTCCGCCGTTGATCTGCTNGACGACGGACTTGACNGCGAGGTAGGCCATATTGATCGGGTNCTGCAGCACGAGGCCGTCAATNTCACCCTTNGAGAGNGCCTGNACCAGCTTCTCGCTGGCATCGAAGCCGACGAATTTGACCTTGCCGTTGAGCTTCGCCTGTATCAGCGCGCCCAGCATGCCTGCGGCGGAGGACTCGTTCGGGCAGAAGATACCATTGACCTCATNCTTGAAGCGCGTCAGCAGGTTCTGCGATTTCTGGAAGGCCTGCTCCTCGGTCGCTCCGGCGCGCTGGTCTGTCGAGATCAGCTCGATATCCGGGAACTCCTTCTTCATGGTGTCGAGGAAGCCGTTTTCCCGCTGCATGGTGCTCTCGGAGCCAACCTGGTAGCGAAGCAGGATGGCCTTTCCCTTTCCTCCGAGGAGCTCNCCAAGGCGTTTCGCCCCGAGTACGCCGCCCCTGTAGTTGTCGGTTGCCACGTAGGTGGCAAAGTCTTTGCCGACCTCGGCATCNAGGCCGCTGTCAAAGANGACCACCGGNACCTTGTTCCTGGNTGCTTCACGAACCGGGCGNACCAGGGCCGTTTTGTCCAGCGGNGCCAGCACGATGCCATCCACCTTGCGGGAGACGAAGGTCCGGACCAGGTTGATCTGCTGCTCGGTATTGTCTTCTTTGAGCGGTCCCTTCCAGATAATTTCGACCTTCCGCGCTCCGGAGGAATTGATCTCTCTCTCGGCCTTGATCGCTCCCGCGTGGACCATTTTCCAGAAATCGTGTGTTGTTCCTTTCGGGATGACCGCGATTCGAAGACTGTTTCCAGGCGACTCTCCAGGGCTGCCGCCGCAACCGGTCAGCAGCGCCAGGAGTATCAGGAGTAANAGCNTTCCTGGAAAGAATCGTAGTTGAGATGTTTTTGACAGCATTGTCGCTTGCTCCGTATTGCCGGGATTTGATAGNTTCAGNATTCTAAGCAAAGCCTTCAGGGGGGGTCAATACGGGTGGTNAAGACGCATCAGGCTAATGAGGCGGTCGAATGGAGGGCTTTCATCGCTGGACAATCGTTCTGGCGGTTTTACAATGGATCAACCATGGAGGCCTTCAGGGTTCCATATATACGAACAGGCTTAGTCTCAGGCTCATAAATTTTTCTTTGTGGAAGAACCGGGAATGTTTCTCAGAAAAAAAATCAGTGTCGCTTCGGCTCTAGCTCTCCTTGTGTCAACCGTTCTGCTGCCGGGAGCCTCTGGCTCTGTTCGGGCGGCGGACGCGATCAGCGAAGCGATCGATGCGGGTACGACCTATCTCCTCGGTCAGGTGAAGGCCAAGCAGGTCGGCCATCGCGCCGAGGGCCAGGTCGCCCTGGAGACCTATGCCCTGGTGGTGTCCGGGGTCAGCGTTACCCANCCCCTGATTCGCCGCAACTTTGACCATCTCCATGCCCGGATGTCCAAGAGCAAGCACACCTATACGCTGGCCTGCTATATCTTCGCGCTCGATGCGGCNATTTCCCAGATTGAGCAGGACATCCTGATCCTCGCCCCGGCGAAGGCCAGGGCGCTCTTCAAGGACAATCCTCGAATCGGTAAGGAGTTCAGGCCCCATCTCAGGAAGGCGGTCGAGAACCTGGCGGACATTCAGATGACCGGCGGCGGCGGCTGGAGCTACGGCCCCTCCAAGGACCGNTTTGACAATTCAAATACCCAGTTCGCCGTATTGGGTCTCGGGGTTGGCATGAAGCGCAACATCCCGATCGACCGGAAGNTCTGGCTGAAGATCATGGACCACTTCGTCGATGGNCAGCAGGAGAAGGGTCCTGAGGTCGCGGAGAGGGTTACTCTGATGAAACCCTCCGACAAGGANGAGTGGAACAGCAAGGTCAAGCTGATCGATGGCGACAAGAAGCCCCTCACGGCTGGCAAGGACNACAAGGGCTCGAAGCGGAAGAAAAGCAGCCAGGGCCGCACCGTGGTCGTCACGCCGGCGAATCCCGAGGTTGGCTTCGAAGGCATCAAGGTCTATAAGCGGGGCTTCGATTATTCGAATAAAGGTGGCGCCACCTGGAATATGACCTGCGCCGGTCTCTCATCGTTGATCCTTGCCCGCAACAGCCTCGAGGGCAAAATTCCCAAGCAGATGCTCAACGCGATGAACAAGGCGGTGCGTGATGGNNACGGCTGGTTGATGACCAGCTGGGCGCCGACCAAGAGCTACTACGGCATGTACAGCCTGGAGAAGGTTGGCGATCTCGGCGACATCAAGCTCTTCGCTAAGCATGATTGGTTCGATGAGATGTCCAAGCATCTCATTGGTCAGCAGCTGGTCGATGGCAGCTGGCCCGGCGGAGCCGCTCACGGCGAGAAGGAAGATCCCCGTATTCCGACCTCCTTCGCCCTCCTGATCCTGAATCGTGCCAGCTCGCTGATCACGAAGAATCCCAACAGCCGCATTATCGTCTCCGGCAAGAGCAATCCCGGGGAGAGCGGAGCGCGGGACTGGGTCTATATTCCCGATCTCAACAAGACGGTTCACTACCCCAGCCTCATGCGCCACATCCGCCTGCGGCCGAATGTCAAGCTCATCAGGTTCCTCGATAATATCGTCGAGAGCTATCCGCCCGAGTTCAAGGGNGAGCTCATTCCCGACATGGCCAAGGTGCGCGATGCGATCAGGAGTAGATCCGTCCGCGCGGTTATCGATGGTCATCTCGAGAAGATTACCGGCTACGAGTACAAGGAATGGGAGAGCTACCTGAAATGGCATCGCCGCTGGGAGAGGGTCATGGCGATCGGTCTGTCCAAGAAGAAGGATAACGTCAAGGACCTCCTGACCTATTACGCCAGCACGAAGCGAAGCGTGTCGCTCAAGAAGACGGTCATGTGGGCGCTGGTGCAGTGCCAGGCGAAGGANGGGNTGCCCCTNCTGCTCGCCGANCTTGACAACGAGGAAGAGGGCATTCGCAAGGCCGCCTACGGTTATCTCAAGGCCTACTTTGTCGACTTCCCTCCGCCCTTCAGCGCCGGCGCGGATGNCGCCGCTCGTAAGGCGCANGCTGAGAAGGTTCGCGTCTGGTGTANCGCTCAACTCGCAAAGCAGAAGGCCAGGGGATAGAATTTTCCCTGCTGAAGCGGAGCTGATTCTTTGCCACGCTGGATAATCATCGTAAATCTGGTGGGCCTTGCGGTTCTTCTCTTGGCGCTTGGATTCACGGCGCTGCTGGAAGATGATCGCGTTGCCTCCCCGGCGAATACCGGGAAGGTGACCGGGGCCTCGGAGCCGGCCGTCCCCCGGGGCAAGGTTGCTCCTCTCCTGGCTACCGGACCGATTCTCGATTTTTCCGAACCCTATCTCCGCGCCCGCGGCGACTGGTTCCGCGAGCGGTTTGCCGGTCTCCGTTCCGAGCTTTCCGGCCTGGAGCTCTCGGCGGTGACGACGAACAGTTTTACGACCGAGGTCCTCCGCGCTCCGATCACCGATGGTGCCTGGCAGGGGTCACTCGGCCCTGAGAGCGTTGAGCGACGCAAGGCGGACGAGGGACAGATTGTCGAGGCCCGGGCTCTGTTTTCCGTCCCCGGGGTCAAGCCCCTGGACCTGCTTGTTTACCTCATGTGTTCGGACTTCAAGGCCCAGATTCCCAACGATCCAATGGATCGCATGGAACATCGCTTCCCGGGCGAGGGCTCGTCTGGAGGTTGCCTTGATGAGCCGCCGAAGCTGAAGCCCACCCAGGTGCTCAGCCATGAGATCTGGGAGCCTGCGCTGCTGAGGAAGGGGACGGATATCTGGTTTATCAACGAGCTTCGGCGCGAAGGGGATTGTCTCTATTTTATCTATCGGCTCGTCAAGTCCTGCCAGCCGACGGATTCCTATACGCCCGTGCGCCTGGCCACCGGTCAGTACGCCGTACTTCCAGCGGGCTCCGGTTCGATCGTCCTGCTCAAGAGCTATTACAACGGCCAGGCCATTCCGCGCTTTTCCGATTTTCTCGTCAGGAGCAGGACCAACGCGTTTTACTCCGGCGTCGCCAGCTTTCTTGCGAAGCAGGTTTCGGGATGGAAGCCATCGGAGCGTGCGCGAGCCTGGAGAGCGAAGCTCGGGGTCGATTAGCCTCCGGAGCGGCGGACCGTCGTGCCTCCGGAAGCGCCAGCGCCAGTGCTTCTTGACCTGCGGGTGCTGGCGGCGGGTACAGCCTGCCTGGTAACGCGTCCCTGCTCATGGAAGGGCGGAATGTAGATGAGCAGCTGGTTGGTGACGGCGTGCGGGACTATGCGTACCCCGCTTCCGTAGCGGGTCTCGAGCAGGGGCCGAAGAGTTACCGCAAGATCTTCCGCTCGCAGCCATCGGCAGGGATAGATGAGGGTTCGGTTGATCCTGATTGCGTGGTCGCCGTTTTGAAATCGTGCCTGCTCTTTTTTCTCGAGGTCTTCATGTGAGAGGCTGGCCGCGTTTCGTTCCTGCTCAACGCTCTCGCCGGAACCTTTAGCCCGGTCGAATTCTCCGGGGAGGTTGTCGATGGACCCGCAACCGCAAAGCAGGAGCGGCAGGAGAAGGGCGGTAAAGGTTGAGAGACGGAGGAGAGCTTGCATCATCTGAAACGAGTCGCTATTGGTCAATCTGGACTGACCTATCCTAACCGCCCATCTCATTTCTGCCCCGGTATATTTTCATGATGATGAGCTCGGCGATCAGCGCCAGCAGGAGCGCCGCCCCGGCAACGGCGAGGGCGACGGCGGGCCAGTCCGGCAGGAGTCTCGCCGCGGCGCCGCAGGCCAGGGGGCCGAGCATCAGCCCAATGGACAGTACGGCCTCGTGGAGTCCGCTGTTCCTGCCTGCGCGCGCGGAGGCAGTGAGGCCGTAGTAGAAGCTCAGCGAGTAGGATAGCGAGCTGAAGATTCCAAGCAACGGCAGGAGGACAAAATAATAGACCGGGTTCTCTGCCTGGCTGAGCGTGAGCAGCGCGGCGGCGGCCGCGAGCTGGACGGCAAAAAGCCACGCTGGAGAATGATTCCAGCCGTTGAGCCGGCGCAGGGTGAAGAAACCGCCGAACCTTGCAAGGTTGATGCTGAAGGCCAGCAGGCCGATCATTGCCACGCCAATTCCCAGGTGTTTTTCGCCGAGGTAGGGCAGCTGGTAGGTGATTCCGCTGAAGGCGAAGTAGGCCGAAAAATTGGCCACCCACGCCACCAGCAGCAGGCGGGCGCTGTTTGGCGCCGCCTCGGCGGGTTTCAGCTCATCGGTTTTATCCCGGGGCTCTATTCGCAGCGGCAGGGCCAGCAGCGCGAGCGCTGAGCCGCTGAGAGCGAGCAGGAGGATCACGCCGGCCTTGAAGTCGAGCTGGTCGTAGAGTCCGGGGCCAAGCAGGCAGCCCATGCAGATTCCCGCCGCCCACACGCAATTGAAAGTTCCCGCTGTCTTCCAGAGATTGCGCGGCCCGCTGGCCTCTCCCATCTCGCGCTCGAGCGGGGCCCAGTAGAAGCCCAGGCCAACTCCGAGTACAGGCGCCGCCAGGTAGAGGTCCGCGAGGCTCTCGCTGAAATAGACGATTGGAAGAGCCGCGGCGAAAACAAGGGCCGCTCCCGGCAGGTAGAGCGAGCGCGATCCGACCCGGTCACTCAGGCGTCCTGTAAGGATGCAGACGATCGTATAGGTCGCGTTGATGGTGGTTCCAATCAGGCCCAGCTCCAGCGGGTCCGCATCGAAGCTCTTCAGAGCCTTAATCGGAAGCAGCAGGCCGGCGCCATAGGCGGTGGCATCCATGCAGAAGGCCGCGGCGTATATTCTCAGGCGGGCTGTATTCATGAGCTCAGNAGTNCCCTCAGAAAGGCGCGGNCTACCAGACCTTCGTTTTCAGCTCCCNGTCCACCTCGAATACCCGNCCGCCGAGGCTGATCTTCCCGGGCGCCATTCCCTGGTAGATCCGGACCTGCTCCGCNCGCAGATACATCTTCCCCTCGAGTGAGCGAACGGTGAAAAAGGCGGGACTGTCGTAGGTGAGNCCATCGGCCTCCAGCGCGTGGAAGGCGAGAAAGAAGGGNTGGCGNACCAGGAACCCGTATTGCGGCAGCACAACCNTNGCCTCCTTGTCTTCNTAGGGCGNCTTGCCGAAATTGACCAGGACCCGGAGGTCGGCGCTGAAGAAGCTCTCCTGGACCGNTCCATCGGCCGTCAGGAAGCGATGGCTCGTCAGGCGGTTGCGCGCGCACAGCCGGGAGAGCCAGGTGGAGACCTCGTAGGTGTTCTTGATGAAGAGGTCGTGGGCCCCGAGTTTTTTCCCGGCGGTCCAGCCGGCCTCCCGGGCGAAGCACGAGGAGGCCGCTTCGCCGCTGCCGCGGGGAGCTGGTTTCCCGGGCGACTCGAAATACAGGCCCGGGGGAAGCGCGTAGACGGGCGGCTGGCCGTAGAGCAGGCAGCAGAGAAACCCGGCCGCGTCCGAGGGGCCGAGGGCGTCAGCCCCGCCGAAGCCAAGTCTCGCCACGTGTCCGTAGATTGCCGGGACCAGCGGGAAGACGGTCGGTGAGGAGGCCGCGGTAAGCTTTGATTGCAGGATCCTGTCGAAGAGAGCGACGGTGTGAAGGTCGCCTGGAAGGGCGTGCGAAATTCCCACGAGACCGAAGATTTTTTCCGCCTCGCTCAGCAGGTCAGCCCTGCTTGCAAGCAGCAGCCCCCAGTCCTGCCGGCCGGGGTCCAGGCCTCCTGTCTCGTTGATGAAAAGCAATTGGGGGTCGCAGATCGCAGCCAGGTTGTTGAAGCTGTCGGTCGTTCTGACCACATCGGCGGCCGCGCCCCAGGCCTCTGAGCGGTTGAGGATCTTCTCGGGCGGCGGGTTGTAGAGCTGATCAAGATCTACCCCCAGGCCGAAGAGATGTCCCCTCGAGCGAATCTCTTCGGCGGCCTTCGACAGCTCCGAGTTGCCCCCGCATTCTCCCGCCGCGTTCCAGCGCGTGAGCTGCCCGTCCTCTCCCGCTCCTGTCGCCAGCCAGTCCTCCGGGACCACCAGGGCGTGGTCGATGCCAAGGACCTCTTTCCAGTGGCGGGAGATCGCGGCAAGCTGCTTGAAGTCGTAGCGAACCTTCCGGCTGGCCAGGGGCCCCCTGGCGTCAGCCGTCATCGAGGGGCGCCACATGGCCGCGCCGATAAACGCCCTGAGGTCCTCTCTCTTCGCGGTCTTGAATCGCAGGGAGTCGAGGTTCCTGCTGCCCTGCACCCAATGGGAGTAGACCCTCGCGGTCTCCATGATCTCCATGTTGATCTCTGTCGGGACAAGGAAGGTCAGCTCGCCCGAGTGGCCGTTGAAATCAGCGCTGGTGAAGATGCCTCGCCTGCCCGGAAATTTCTCATCATCCACCGCCTCGCGCTTGATGGTGAGTGCGGCCTCCGGGTCGCTCCAGCAGAAGGCCAGCGCCCCGGCGAGACGGCTGAGTCCGATGACCGGCAGGGAGTAGGCGCTTCCGGAGGTCTCGCCGCCGGGTGCCAGGGGCCGGTCCAGCCGGATCTCGAGCGGGCCGGCTTCCGCGGCGCGATGGAGCTCTCCGACTCCGCGCGGCAGGAGNATNTCTCCGTTGTCGGAGTCGCTGATCCAGAGAGACCTGTCCAGCAGGCGCAGCCCGGAGACCTGCGCTCGGCTCTCCTCGGGGACATCAAAGGTGAGTGAAAGCTGGTTCCCGTCCCTGATCTTACGCCACTCGAGCCAGATGGGCGGCAGCTCGCGGGTGCTCGATCCCGCGCGGAAGCGAATTCGATCCGAGCTCGCATTCAGGTTCTCAACCTTGTCGACAGGCGCGACCTCTCCATTTTTCAGCAGGATGGAGCAGAAGCCCTTGCGGTTCCAGGAGGAGTAATACCCGACATTCGATCTGCGGACACTCAACCGGAAGCTCGAGGTATGCCTGTCCATGTGAAACACGTAGGTGGAATTTTCCAGCGAGACCGGCTCGAAGACCCAGNTGTCGAGCGCCTTGCGCCGCTTTTCGAGCTCCGTCTCGCCGAGCCTGGTTTCCTGGCCGCCAGCCGCCCATCCCGGCGCGAGGCAGAGAGCCTGCAGGATGAACAGGCCCAGGGCCAGGCCGCCTGCGGCGTGAGTGCGGATACCTGCTGTCGGATAGCGCGTCTTCATCGTTTTTCCCCGGTCTTATCGTCCTGGCGGCCGGTATTTCCGGCCTCTTCACCCGGATGGTACACCCGCAGAGAGTTTTTCTCGATCTCTTCACGTGAGAAGAGGGCAGGCTTGAGCTTTTTGCGGGCGAACAGCTTCGCCTGGTCAAGGTGGTGTGGCGAGTCCGGATCGGCGCTTTGACCGAAGACGAGGATGGAGCGAGCGCTGGCGGCCGGGCCAAAGTTGACGACACTCACATAGGAGTGACCGGCGACTCCGTAACGCTTCTTTTGTCCATCAACCCGGCGGGCGTAAAAATTGAAGACCATGCCCAGCCAGCCGGGTCCCCCGGCAATGGGCAGGCTGGGGGCAGAATCACTGAAGCCCGGCTCCAGCTCCGGCGGAATTCGCTGCAGCCGGTTGAGCTCGCCCCAGGGAACATGCCAGGTGCCGAAGTGCCATCGCAGCCCGGCTGTCGCCCGGGCCAGGTTGCGCAGNGCTGTGCGCGGGTCTTTGTGCGGGTCGAGCTTGAACTTGCCGAGCTCGGCCCAGACGGCGAAGAGTGTCATCTCGGTGGAATCGACCCGCGCGACACGATCCCATTTCTTCAGCTCGGCGACCGGGAGCTCCAGCTTTTTGGCCAGCCTCCTGTCGCTTCTTCTTGCCAGCTCCCAGGCTCTGACGATTTCCGGTATCTGTTCCTCGGCCAGCAGCACCGTGGTGTCGAAGCCGGCCTCGCAGAGGGAGTCGAAGGTGAATTTTTCTTTGCGAGAGAGCAGCCGCCGGGAGATTTTCGCCCGGGGATTGTCCTTCTCGGTCACCATATAGGGGGGAAAATCGCCGGGCCGGGGGTTGTCTCCAATGGTCGTGGTGAAGGGGGTCTGGTTGCAGTTCTGCAGAAATCCGCTGGGGGGATTGAGGAGCTGGGGCAGCTCAGCGAGGGAGTGGTAGCCGCGCCACTCGGTGTCGGGGTCGCTGCCGTCGACGGGCTCGCTCCAGTTGAGCCCGGGAGCTCTTCGGGGGACGGCTGCGTTGTAGACGTAGAAAATATTCCCTTCACGGTCGGCGTACATGATGTTGAACATCGGGATGGCGAGCGGCTCGATGGCTTTCCTGAACTCCTCGAGAGATCCCGCCCGGCTCATTGCGTACCATTGGGCGATCTGCCCGCCCTTCACGAACCGGGAGAGCCGGAGGCTGACGGGCTTTCCCTTGTGAGTTCCGACGATGGGTCCATGATGGGTTTTGCGGAACTGGTAGAGCTTTTTCCTGATGCCCTCCGGACCGAGAATTTTGAGTGTCTCGCTCCACTGTTCAGCCCGCCGGTGTTCTTTGCCCCAGCGGTAGGCCAGTGGGTCCTCGGGGTCGTCGAAGGTTTCTACGTAGAGATCGGCAATATCGGGATGATTGACCGTGTGGCTCCAGCCGAGCTTCTCATTGTGTCCAAGGGTCGGTACAAGAGAGCCGAAGAAGGCCGCCCCTGACATGTTCAGGCCCTCTTCGCTGTGAAGGTGTCCCTCGTAGAATTGACCCGGTCCGAAGTAGGGCTGGTGGGGGTTGATGAAGAGGAGGGCGTGGCCCGATTCGGTTTTCGAGGGAGCGATGGCCCACATATTCGACCCCTGGCTGTGTTCAGGGGGCAACTCTTTCAGCGTTCCCTGGACATTGCGGCCGCTGATTCCCTCTCTGCGCAGTACGAATTGTACGTAGAGTCCATAGCGGCAGAAGGCGAAGACGTGCCAGGGTTCGAAGCGTTTCAGGAGCCTTGGCTTGACACCCGGGTTCTTCGCGAGGAAGTAATTGAGTCCCGCGGCGAAAGCATCGCAGAGCGCCCGCAGGCGGGGAGCGGAGCGTTCATATTCCTCCATCGAGAGGCGCTCTACCTCGAGAGCTCGCACCAGGAGATCCCCCGGCAGCGCCTCCTCTCCATGCGCCTCGGCGGCGCGCCCGGTGGCGAGGATGAAGTTTTCTTCGATCTGCCAGAAGTTGTCCTCNGCCTGGGCGTANAGGTGTCCGAAGACCACGCTCGCATCGGTCGGCCCGTAGANGTGAGGCACGCCCCAGGAATCCCGATGGATTGTGACGGAGCGAGCGACCGCGNTCCAGTCGNCGCCGNCNTTCNNCTCTTCGCANTGGGCGGGCTTCCNGCNGGCGATGGCGCAGGCCAGGAGCANCNGCNGNAGANCCCNCTTCAGCNCTCTCGGCTGCCTGCNCGTATNGTNTTNNNNCCGTACCCGGATCATTCAGCTCCGGCCGCCTTGCGNAGNGTNTGAAGAGCGGNGGCTGCNACCGTCGCGGGGTCGGGCTTGTAGTCAAAGGGCTCGGNTGAGACCCAGCCGTCATAGCCGCTNTCCGCAAGCGANGNGAGNATCGGGGNGAAGTCGAGCNNGCCCATTCCCGGTCCNTTTCCATCNGGTTCGTTCGCGTGAAAGTGNCCNGCGTCTTTTCCGTGNNGNAGGATGGTCCCNTCGATACCNTCGGGCATCGAGGACATGGCCTTGCAATCGAGCATATAGCCGANTCCNGNGCTGTCGATGGCATCCCGCAGCTCGANCNCCTGCTCGATGGTCTGCAGAAAGTTGGTCTCGGCCGGGCTGAGGGCTTCCAGCAGCAGCTGGACCCCAAGGTCTTCACAGGTNNGGCCGACCTCTNTCAGCGCCTCNGCNGCCCGGTCAAAGCCGCTNNGCGGNTCTTGTCCANCNCCGAGATTNCTNTGCTTNGGNGANCCGAAGATCATGACCTTGCCNCCGAGGTCGCTGCAGAATCGAGCCAGNGCCTGCAGATAGCCGGTGGTGCGGNCGCGGATGGACGANTCGTCGGTGGTCAGGTGCAGTCCCGGCGGCGAGACCAGGAGCCAGTGGAGGCCGACAATCTCGAGGCCGGCGTCNTCNGCCTGCCTGCGGAGCTCAGAGCGCTGGTCCGCGCTGACCTCCTCGACNGANTCGGNNGCGTTGAAGGGNGCGATNTCNATGCCGTCAAAGCCTGCCATNGCGATCTGGGTTATGGTCTCGCTCAGCGGCGTGCTGAAAACCTCGCTGCAGAGAGCGTATTTNAAAGCCATGGTCNGGAAGTCTCCTTGCCGCCTNCTGAAGGGGCTCCCCATCCTGCGTGGGAGCGTCCGCATTNGATGGGGTATTGTAGAGTGCCGGCGGGCAAAGTGGAATGGCGAAGGGCAGGGGCCNGTCCTATACTGTTCTCTCTTCATAGTTGTTCATTGGTCAAGGTANCGCATGTCCTCGTCTTCACCATCTTCAGACGATACAAACCGAGAGGNCGGNCGGCAGGAACTTGATCCTGACGCGCCCACCCTGATGTTGTCCTATCACGGTGCCCTGGAGAGGCAGGCGNCTCCTGCCAGGGTTGCCGAGCCCAGTGAGGAGATGAGCTGGAATGCCCGCTACCGCATCCTGCGGAAGCTGGGTAGCGGCGGCCAGGGGGTCGTGTACCTGGCGCTCAGAGAGGGAGTCGATGGTTACTCGACCAAGGTCGCCATCAANCTCTATGCCCGNGATGAGTCGGTGTCGGAGTCCAGCCATNTGAAGGAGATGGAGCGCATCGCCCACCAGGGCCAGAAGATCAGCGAAATNCAGCAGGACAACCTGGTGAANATTCGTGACTTTGTCGCNCTNGAGGANACCCGGGTCATGGTCATGGAGTGGNTCGATGGATTGGANCTTCGCCAGCTNCTCGACNCGAAGCTCTACAGGGAATCCNANGCNCGGGTCNCAAANGCGGATTGGGACCGCCTGAACGATNTCCTGGTTTCNCCCGGGGAGGATCACTGCATGCTGAGACCNGCGGCCGCCGTCGATATTCTGCGNGGCTGTCTCGCGGGGCTGTCTTCCCTTCATCATCACGAGATCATTCANAGCGATCTGAAGCCTTCGAACATCATGATCAAGCGGACGGGTACGAAGAANCTNATCGANATGGACTCGTCCTGCGATCGCCAGGTNGATCTGCNGGCGGAGGTTCGNGGTACNCCCTATTACATGGCTCCGGAGCTGATCAGGGAGAGGGATGTGCGCTATCGCTCCGACATCGCCAGCCTCGGCTATGTGCTGATCGAGATGTTGACGGGCAAGCTGCTGTTCAAGGAATGCAAGACCCTTGATCAACTCCTCGAGAAGAAGCTGCGNTTACCTGATGAGCTGGTTGAGTATATGCCTCGGTATGACCATNTCGATCTTCGTCTCGATCTTCTCGANCTCTGTNCGAAGATGNTCGCGACTGANCCAACAGAGCGGTTTCCCGATGCCGAGGCGGCCGACCTGGGCAAGCTCGGCGCCGCGAGCTTTCACCGCCAGCTGGTGAAACACGACCTCTCGGCCGAGTATTCGCGGGATCTCGGCTGGTGGATCGACCTGGTTCATCCGGCTGAGGGAGACTAGTTCNTCAAAAACGGTTCTTTTATCAAAAAAGTTCGGGGCGCTCCTCGCAGGCTATAAGATAGGGGGAGTGTTTACCNGGGGNGCCGCTCGCGGCCCGGGTTTTCACACAGGAAGCCGCCCTGCGGAGCGCGGTGAATGATTACCNGTTTTAGCNGAGGAGTCTGCAGATGNCGTNTCGTCTTTACCCGGGAGTCTTTGTTTTCCTGANCCTGGNGGCTGCCTCGCCAGCCATCAGCGCGCGCAGNTTCCGGGTGGCGCAGCTTCCNAACGGTTTCGAGATNGGCTGCANCTCCTGTCACGAAGGTTTTGGAGGAGGNCCGCGTAACGCCTTTGGATTGGATGTCGACAGNACCCTGGTNAATGGGAATGTCGATTGGCAGGCCATCTGCGACCTGGANTCCGATGGGGACGGTTACACCAACGGACAGGAGCTCGGNGCGGNNTGCGACTGGACCGAGGGAGAACCGGTNCCGGACGGCGATTTNCCCAGCAANCCCGGCGAATCCGATTCGTTTCCCGCNCCTGACCTCGGAGTTACCATCGAGGCTTCGGAAGAGTCGGTGGAGGCCGGAGGGAGTCTCTCCTATACNGTCGCNGCCTTCAACCTGGGGTCCAGGNACGCCGCTGATGTGCGGATTGANCTCCTGCTTCCCGAGGGGATGACGGGCGANATNCCGGGAGATGAATGCGGCGTGAACCCCGGCGGAGTGTCGTGTTTCCTGATCGAGGANCTGCAGCCNAATTTCGGCTCGAACCTTTTNTTNCCCGTNCAGGTCANCCCGAACGCCGCCNCCGGAACCTACGTGGTGGTNGNCCGGGTGAGCTCNTCGACNGAGGAAATCGATGATGACAATAACACNGCCAGCATCGAGGTGGTTGTTACNGNTTCCNCCTCCCGGNCCNCCTTCCGGCGCGGAGATGCNAATGATGACGGTCAGCTNGGAATATCCGACAGCCTGTNGTTGTTCGGCGCNCTTTTTCTTGGCGGAGNCCTGCCGNCCTGCAGGGAGGCCGGGGATGCCAACAATGACGGTTCCNTCGACATTACNGATGGGATCTTCGTNTTGTCCTATCTCTTCCTGGGAGGCCAGGCGCCTCCNGCGCCNGGGGGGNAGGCCTGCGGGANGGACTCCGATGCGGAGGGANGTCCCGGAGACCAGGGNTGCGAGGNCTATACCAGCTGCGGCTGACAGCCTCNNTTGGCGGATTACCTGGNAACCCGTCNGGGAAATCAGGTGAACCTGCCTGAAATCTGGGCATACTTGGGGTTTATGGAGGGATAGAGATGGTGTTCCCAGTCACCTGTTCCAGGTGTNTTTTCCGTTTCGCTCGCNTCNCCTGNCTGTTGCTGGTATGGTTCGCATCCTGGCNCCAGGGGAGTGTAGAGGCNCAGNAGTATTCACGGCCGGTNCGCGTTGGAACGATCAGCGATNTAAGGATTGATGANGTNTCGGGGATGGTTCCCATCACCGGNCGCCGGGACTATTTNTGGGTTCACAATGACTCGAAGGACGCGGCGCGTTTGTTCGCGGTCCGCAAAGATGGGGCCCTGGTGGCTGAGGTGGNCCTGCCCGGNGCCTCCAATACCGACTACGAGGATATCGCCACCGGNCCCGGCCCCGACCCTGCTCGCGTCTATCTCTTCATCGCCGATACAGGGAACAACGCGCTCAATCGAAACGAGCTGGTGATCTGGCGTCTGCCCGAGCCCTTCCTGCCGTCAGTCAACCTCAACCAGCGCCTGGTCGCGGAGAGGTCGGAGGCGATTCGTTTTCGCTATCCCACCGGAACCTACAATAACGAGTCCCTGATCGTTCATCCCGCCACGGGGACTCTCTATATCATCACCAAGCTCAATGGTCCGGCCGGCGTATACCGTTTTCCCAGCAGCACCCCGGGGGGTGCCGTACAGACGCTTGTTCGTATCGCCACCATGAATATCGGCGGCCTGGTGACAGCCGCCGATCTTACCCGTGACGGCCGCCGTATGCTGGTGCGGACCTTTCCCGCGGTCCAGGAATACCGACTCCCGCAGGGGGCTCCTTTCGAGAGGATCTTTACCCAGCCGCGGATTNTTCTTCCCAANGCAGGCGCNGCCGANCCNAAGAGCGAGTCGATCTGCTTTGACCTGGATGACCGGGATTTCTTCACCTCCAACGANGGTAANCCNGCTCCGATTCACCAGACCAGCCTGCTGCGGGAGCAGCCCTTNTGCGTTGAGGAGAATCCGCCGNNNCTGGCAGGAAGCTTTACCCGCGGAGACCTGGTTGAAGATGGNCCNAAGGGAGGCGAGGTTGACCTGAAGGATGCGATGACTCTTTTGAGGGTTCACCGGGAGGGAATTGCCCTGCCGTGTCCGGATGCGGCGGATTTCAATGATAACGGGCTTCTTGACCTGGAGGATTTCGACGCCTTTGTGCTGGCGTTGGCAGATGGCATCGCTCCCGCGCCGCCCTATTCCATCCCGGGGATCGATCCGACTCCCGATGAGCTCGACTGCGGGCTGCAGAGGTCGGCCACCCTGGTGCCGGCCGGAGCTTCCTGGAGGTATTGGTATTCCCTGGATGTTCCCGCGGACGGCTGGAGCCGGGAAACATTCGATGACGCATCCTGGCAAGAGGGGCAGTCGGGGATCGGGTTCGGCGCGGCGACGGTCTTGACCGAGCTCGACATGCTTCTGAACCAGCGGAGAGTTTTCTATGCCAGGCGCAGGTTCGCTATTTCAGACCCGGCCGCGGTGAGCTCGCTTCTTTTGAGAATTGATTACAACGATGGATTCGTCGCCTATATCAACGGCCTGGAGGTGGCTCGCAGGGGGTTTGGAGATCCCGGCTTCGCCATTGCGGACTCCGCCTACGCTCGCTATCACCGCGGCGGAATCACTGAGGATGTTTTTCTTTGCCGGGAGTCGCTGCGGCCGGGTGAAAACATACTGGCTCTCGAAATCTACAACCGCTCCCGGCTTGACAGGTCGCTGTTTTTCAGCGCTGAGCTGATGGATGTGAGAGACAACCAGGTCTCGGCCCCTGTGCTTCCCCTTATCGAGGGAGCCGCGACCGTCCGTGTAGANATGGAACCGCCGCCGAATCTTGCTGGCCAGGGGAGCCTGGGGATCTATTGCCGCGGTGATGTTCCGNTCCTGGCCGGNAGCCTCGCCCTCGGCTATTCGAGCGAGCATTTTTATTTTTCCGATCCGGGTACGGAGGCCGAATTCGACTGGTGGCGGCTTTCGGTAGATGATGAGGCTGGAACNATCTCCTGTGTTTTCGTCTGTGACACCGATGGCCAGGGTCCCCTGGGGCTTCCGCCCGGGGTGGATACCGAGCTGGGAAAGCTCCGGTATACGGTCAGGGCTGAGCGTTCGGGGACCACTCGCATNCGCTTCGAGGAACGACCGGGAGAGCTTCCGCTGAATAATATCCTGCTCGGAGAGGGAGGGGGAGAGCTCGAGCTGGCGACAGAGGATCTCGAGACCGAGATCACCGANATTCGGTTGCCCTACATCGTNGANTANGTCAACGCGCGCGGNCGGCAGGGGNGGATCTTCTACATTGTCGGGCGGCATTTCAGCTCCGGGGTGAANNCGTTGCGGGTGTGCGGCCGGGAGGCGGAGTTTGAGCTGCTCGCNGATGGCCAGACTGTGCAGGCCGTCGCGCCGGGCTGTGAGCTGGCTGGGCCGGCCAGCGTAGAGATCTGTACGGAGGCCGGCTGCTACCTCGATGAGGAGGGCTTCTTCTATACCGAGGGANANGGCNCCTGGGTTCGCGGAGACTCCAACGGAGACGCGGCCCTCGACATCTCCGATCCCATCCTGATGCTGGGCCGCCTTTTCCTGGGCGACATGACACGGGAGACCTGCCCATCGGCTCTCGACGTGAACGCGGATGAAGCCTTTGACATCTCCGACCCCATCATCCTGCTGCGATTCCTCTTCCAGGGANATGTGATNCTCNCCCCTCCCCTCGCNACCTCCCCGGAGCTGTGCCCCTGATATCCGGCTCGCGGTTCAGGGAAGGAGGTCTCTGAGCAGNTAGGNTCCGAGNCCGATGAGGCCGCCGAATACATTNCCCCAGACAACCAGCCAGCCGAGGTGNTTGCGAATCACNTCCTCGATGATGCGTTTCACATCCTGCGGGCTGAGATCNTCGAGGCGCCGCTCGAGCAGGCTGTCGACCTCTCGGCGGATGTCGGCTACCAGGCGTTCGANGTCGAGCTCGAGTCCGAGCGNTGAGGGATTGGCCGAGAANTCNCGGGCCGTTTCGAGAACNTTNTTCTTCAGCGAGNCGGTGAAAGATNCGACAAANGTTCTGACGATATCGAGGANCGTGTCTTTTCCCACGAGGCTGAGNAATCCNCCGAGCGCCGAGCTCTCAAANATNTTCTCCACCTGNTCATCCAGCAGGGGATCAAGNACCTCGGGGCNCGTCANCNGGTCCCATTGCGTTTCGACAAAGGTAACGGCAGGGTTGCCTCCCCCCTCTCCCTTGAGATAGGAGAGGAGGTCCACCTCCGCGGTCTTCTCGCGGAGAAATTGATGCAGGTTCTCTTCGGTGAAGAACTGGTCGAGGATGAGGCGTTTGATTTCCTCCCGGATCTCGGTNAACCGCGACTGGATCACTCCCGAACCCGCGAGACCGGGTATCCGGTCAAAGAGCATCTTCACCGCCAGCGCGTTGGTGATGCCTCCGCTGAACGCGAAGAGACCAATGGAGAGAATCACATCGCTGGCCGCANCGGCGGTNTCTGTTGCCGCCAGCAGGAGTCCCGTNAGAAGCAGGGTNCCGGAGNCCAGGTTGGAGANGGTGCCTTTGTTGATCATAGAGGCAGGACAGTGTATCAGAGAGGGANCCGGCTGCAATAAGGCCNCCTTCGGCCTTCTTGCTCGCATGGNCNGNCGCCTGCTGGTAAATTTTCCAGCGGGCTCCCCGGCCCGGTCGGTCATCCAGCCGCAATTTTCCCAGGAAGATCCAGATGCTCCATTATTTCAAGTTCTGTTCNGAGGTTCCCGCTCCAGCTCCAGCCCGTGGTGCTTACCACAAGCGACAGCCCGGCAAGGGGTGGCCTGAAGAGTGCCCTCCGATGCGGGCNGCTAATTCCTTTGGCTGGGATCTTCTCTGTCCGAGTGACCTGGAGTTCAGCCGGCACGANGGNGGCTGGCGGCTGGATACGCCTGTCACGCTGGAGAGCGATTGGGATTATGCCGCCGCCGCTGATGGGGCGGGAGTCCCCCTGACGCAGGAAAATGCCTGGTTCTGGGAGCAGGACCAGATGCTGCCGCACGTGATTACCCCGGAGGTCTATCCGGAGATCGAGAACCAGGTCAAGGTTTCGACGCTGCTCTTCATGCGAACCGAGAGCGACGAGCTGCTCTATTTCTGCGACATTCCCAATCTTTCCCGGCCTTTCAAGGTGCTGAGCGCCCTGGTGGATACGGACTGGTACCCGGCCTCCTACCCCTGGCATTGCGTCCTCGAGCTTGACCCGTCGGCGGAGAAAATCCGGATCGCCCGGGGCGACCCTCTCTGCCGGGTTTTTACCGTTCGACGTGAGCATTACAGAGCGAATGAGATGTCACTCGATGACTTTGGGTCCTATTTCGAGCGCAGCCAGAAATGGCTCAGGGAATACGGCCGCGATGGAGATGCAGAGTCGCTTGATATTACAGGTACCTATGGGAAGCAGCAGCAGCTGTCGAGGTTCAGCGTCGATTCATAGGGGATCGGCTCTGGGGGGAACCCTTTATTTATCCAGCCGATCGACTCGGTGGGAGGCGACTTGATTTTTTCAGTCTAAGTCTCTACGGTAGTTCATCTTCAAGCTCTNTAAGGAGAGTGGAGAGGGCTTTTCAGTCGGCATACAATCATATTACCAGGGAGCTGTATTTCAGTTAGATCAATGGGTGAGCAAGGCAACGAACTCGAGTTTAATGAAGAGTATATGAATCTGCGTCCGGCTCGTCTTTACGAGCTTGGAACATCCCTGGAGGGAGCGCAGATCAATTCAACCGGCGCCCTCGCCGCCAATTCAGGCGCCAAGACCGGCCGCTCTCCCAAGGACAAACGAGTTGTNAANAATTCNGCCAGCGAGGGGGATGTCTGGTGGGGCTCGGTCAATATTGCCCTGGAGGAGTCGAGCTTCGAGACAAACCGCGCCGCGGCGATCGAGTTTCTCGCCGCCCAGCCGCGCCTCTACGTTGTAGATGGATATGCCGGCTGGGATCCCAAGTACCGTCTCAAGGTCCGGATTATCTGTTCCCAGGCCTACCACGCACTCTTCATGTACAACATGCTTATCCGCCCGACGGATGAGGAGCTGGCCGTCTTCGGCGATCCGGACTTTACGGTCTACAACGCCGGCAGTCTGGATGCCGACACCTCCGTAGAGGGGGTCGACACCACGACGAATGCCGCGCTCAGCTTTGAGCGCAACGAGATGGTGATTCTCGGCACGGAATACGCAGGAGAGATGAAGAAGGGTGTCTTCACCCTGATGAACTACCTCATGCCCAGGGATGGCGTTCTCTCGATGCACTGCAGCGCGAATGAGGGTGCCGAGGGAGATGTCTCTCTCTTCTTCGGTCTCTCCGGAACCGGAAAGACCACGCTCTCAGCCGACCCTGACCGCAAGCTTATAGGTGACGACGAGCATTGCTGGTCGGACGATGGTGTCTTTAATATCGAGGGAGGCTGCTATGCCAAGTGCATCGACCTCACTCCAGAGAGTGAGCCCGAGATCTACCAGTCCATCCGCTTTGGTTCGATTCTCGAGAATGTCGTTTTCGACCCGCGCACCCGTGAGGTGGACTATACCGACTGCTCATTGACCCAGAACACCCGCTGCTCTTATCCGATCGAGTTCATTCCCAACGCCAAGGTGCCCTGTGTCGGCTCGCATCCGAAGAACGTGGTGCTGTTGACCTGTGACGCGTTCGGGATTCTTCCCCCGGTCAGCAAGCTCTCCCCGGCGGAGGCGATGTATCACTTCATCAGCGGCTATACGGCCAAGGTGGCCGGCACCGAGATGGGCGTGACCGAGCCGGAGGCAACCTTCTCGGCCTGCTTTGGCGCGGCCTTCCTGGTATGGCATCCGACCAAGTACGCCGAGATGCTCGCCGCGAAGATCCGTGAATTCGGCTCCAACGTCTGGCTGGTCAACACCGGCTGGACAGGTGGCGGCTACGGTGTCGGCTCACGGATCAGCCTCCCCTACACCAGGGCGATCATCGACGCGATCCACAGCGGCGAGCTCGATNAAGCGGCCTGCCAGGNNGATGAGANCTTTGGCTTCCAGGTTCCCGTGGAATGTCCCGGTGTGCCGGCCGAGATCCTGNTTCCCCAGAACACCTGGGAGGACAAGGAGGCCTATGCCGCGGGTGCTGTCAAGCTGGCTGAGCTGTTCAGGGAGAACTTCAAGANCTACGCNGATGGAGCCTCTGAAGAGATCCTTGCGGCGGGTCCGCGCGGCTGATCGGGATTGGGTTCTAGACCGGTGAACCGGCTGCCAGCTGGTAGCAATGGGCTAACAGCAGGTCAAACTCGAGCTCCTGCAGCTGCTCCAGATCGAGGCGGCAGTTTTCCAACTGTCCCCTGACAGCCGCCTCGCAGGCATCGGTGTATCCGAAGGGATCCCAGGCAGGCGAGGTGAACCCGGCCAGGATCTCCGCTTCCGTTATAGAGGGAGCCTGTTCGGCGAGCTGTTCGAAAACAGGGTGAGGTCCGACCCTGTTGAACCAGTACTTGGAGTTGGAATAGTCAGGCTCGAGCCGGTGCATGATGGCGTGCCAATAGCTTCCCTCCGGGCTGCTGATGGCCTGGCTGAGGTTATGGGATGCCTCCTGGAAATCGCCTCGAAGAAGCAGGCCGCTTCGGATACAGGCGGCCATTGCAGGGTCGACCGGCTCCACCCCCAGGAGCTCTTCGTCGCTGAGGNGGGCTATGCGGTNCGGCCAGGGTTCGCTGAGATCGTAGGCCGGGGTCAGGCCCAGGAGGGGAATATCCTGGCGGANCNTGNCCAGGATNTTCGCCGCCTGGCAGTCATCGGGCAGGTANTGCATGNNCNCCTCTGAAGCGTGTNTTTCGATCCGCTCTCAACAGGGCGGAAATGATAGCAGGATGCATGGGGTTGGTCGAGGGTCTGCCTCGGCGCCGCCTTCGCTTCTTCAGGGGGTCTTCCTGAGCTTCTTCGAGGCNCNCTCCAGGAATCGGCGTTCAGAGGAGCTCAGGCTGCCCATTCCTTCCAGGTGGATNTTTTCAAGCAGCGCATCGAGGCGCTCACGGTCCCGCTCTTCCCTTCGCTCACTTTTCTCCGCCAGCCGNCGCTGTCTCTTCAGCTTCCANCGCGCGAAGAAACCCCGGCGTCTCTCTCCCGGCCCCGGGTGGTCGAGGCTGGTATAGCCTTGAGAAGAATCATAGCCGAAGCCGCCGCTGTCCTCGGTGTCGTAGAGCACCTGCTCGCGTACCTGCCTGGCGCTTATGAAGTAGAACAGTCCGCAGAAGGCGCTCACAAATCCAAGCTCGTCAAGGAAGGGATGGGAAAATCTCCAGCTCTCATCTGAGAAGCCCAGGACGATGGTGGCGCCGCCGAAGAGGAGGGCGAGTATGGCGGTGAACTTCGAGATTCGCAGGGTGAGCTCCAGCGCGCCGTGATGGGTGCCCATCCTGCCCCACAGCATGCAGTGCAGAAGCCGCCCGCCGTCCAGGGGGTAGCAGGGAAGAAGGTTCACCAGGAGGAGAACAAAGTTCCAGAGGAAGAGGTATTGCAGCAGNCGCTGCCAGAAAATCGGCTGGCCCGAAAAGGGCAGNANCTCNAGCCCCAGGAGAAGGCAGGCCGCNGTGACCAGCAGTCCGAGTCCCAGGTTGACGAGAGGTCCGCCNGCTGCGACCCAGAACTGNGCGCGGTGNTCATGNGGCGCTTCGCATNCCGCCAGGCCTCCAAGGGGCCAGAGGATGATCCTCTCNGTTCNNCCGCCCTGNCTGTGAGCGGCGTAGGCATGGCCGAGTTCATGCAGCAGGATCGTCAGCAGGAGCGCCAGGGCGAACGCCGCGAAGGCCAGCAGGGGCGGTCCGTACTGGCCGTGATTCTGCAGCAGGATGTCGAACAGCTTGAGGCCGATGATCAGCAGGAGAATCCAGTGCGCCCAGATGTCGATTCCAAACAGGCGGCTTACCCGCAGGCCAGAGTGGCGGAAGGAGTCTTCTCTCATCATGCTTCGGCTNTCCGGTCCATCTTCATNCGCTCTTTCCAAGGAGGCCTTCCAGGCGCGCGATGGCTGCGCCCAGCTTCTCCATCGAGGTGGCGTAGGACAAGCGAATATAGCCCTCGCCGCTCGAACCGAAGGATGATCCTGAGAGCACGGCGACACCGGCCTCAACAAGGAGCTTCGCGGCCAGGTCGGCGGAGGACATGCCGGTCCCGGTGATGTTGGCGAAGGCGTAGAAGGCTCCGCCGGGCGGCGCGCAGCTGATGCCTCGGATCTCGTTGAGGGCATTGACGAGGAAATCCCTCCTCTGGCGGAACTCGCTGACCATGGCGAGGACGGAGTCCTGTGGGCCGCGCAGGGCCTCGACGGCCGCATGCTGGCTGAAGGTACAGGCGCAGGAGGCGATGTTGACGTTGTACAGATCGAAGGTCTCGACCAGGGCGGGAGGGAGGATGGCGTATCCCAGCCGCCAGCCGGTCATCGAGTAGGTCTTTGAGAAGCCGTCGACGATGATGACCCGGNCATNCGCGTTCTCAACGGAGGCGATGGTTTCAAATGGCGAGTCGTAGCAGAAGTGAAGGTAGATTTCATCGCTGAGGANCNTGATGTCATGTTCCGCGGCCGCGGCGGCTACCGCCTCGAGGTCTTCGAGCTCGAGGACGCCGCCGGTAGGGTTCTGAGGAGAGTTGAGGATTACCAGCCTGGTACGGTCGGATACCAGCGCGCGAAATTCATCGACATCAAAGCGGAAGCCGGTCTCCTCGCGAAGAGGCAGCGGTACCGGCCTGGCGCCGGAATGGGCTATCACAGACTGGTAGGCGGGAAAGCCGGGGTCGGGGTAGATGACCTCGTCGCCCGGACCCGCGAGNGCGTTGATCGTATAGAAGAGCAGGGCCTTGGCGCCGGGGGCTACCACGATCTGGTCCGGGCTGAACTCGAGGCCTCGAAGGGCTCCCGCTTTTTCGGCGATGGCGGCGCGCAGCTCGGGCAGCCCCTGGGATGGACCGTAGCCCGTATGTCCATCGGCGAGGGCTCGCACGGCGGCCTCCTTGACGTGATCGGGGGTCGGGAAATCGGGCTGACCGATCTCGAGATGGATGATCTCCTGGCCAGCGGCCTCGAGTTCCTGCGCCCGCCGCAGTACGTCAAAAGCCGATTCGCCGGCAAGTTGTCGCGCTCGTTCATGCAGCATGAAAGTATGATAGCCAGCGGCGGACAGACTCTACACTTGAAAGTCTCCGGTCGGAGCATCAAACTGCAGCCTTGTAAGAGCTTCGGCCGGACCTGGTGAGAGATGATGCAGACAGCGAAAAGTCATAAACCGCTCCAGTTGGGATCCAACCTGACCATCTGGCCCCCGGTGGTTCTCGCGCCCATGGCGGGGGTGACGAACTATCCCTACCGCAAGATCTGTTCCGAGCTGGGCGCCGGTCTCTGCGTCAGCGAGATGGTGAGCTCGAGGGGCATTCTNGAGGGGCATCGCGGCACCTGGAAGCTGGTCCATTTCGCTGAGACCGAGCGCCCCCGTTCCATACAGATCTTTGGNGGCGANCCGGTGGCCATGGGTGAGTCTGCCCGNCGGCTCAANGATGAGCTGCAGGTAGACCATATCGANATCAACTTCGGCTGCCCGGTNAAGAAGCTGGTCAACAAGGGGATGGGCGCCGCTGTNCCGACGAATCCTGAGAACTGCCGGGCGGTGGTTCGGGCTGTCGTTGAGGCGGTCGANCCNTTGCCGGTAACGATCAAGGTTCGGCTGGGNATCGATGATGANAACCTCACCTTNCTCGANGCGGGNCGAATCGCCCAGGAGGAGGGCTGCTCATGGATCACCGTGCACGGCCGCACGGTGAAGCAGATGTACTCNGGCNAGGCNAATTGGGATCTCATCGCGGAGNTGAACGACAAGNTCGAGATCCCGGTGCTTGGCAATGGNGATATCTTCGAGGCCGAAGACGGGCTGGAGCGTATGCACAGGGCCGGNGTTCCCGGGATNGTGATTGGCCGGGGCTGCCTGGGAAATCCGTGGCTCTTNCGCGAGCTGAGNGCCCTCTTCGATGGNGAGACTCCGCCGCCGAGGCCGGCAGTCGAGGAGATTGTCGAGATGGTTCGTGAACATTTCCACCTGCTCCTCGTCCACTATGGAGANTCCGAGAGGGCGGCTATTCTCAGGATGCGAAANTTCGGNGCCTGGTACGCCACCGGTTTTCACGGCGCGGCTGAATTCAGGCGCCGCTTCAACACTGTCCGCAGCGGCGAAGAGCTCGAGGAAATTCTCGGGCTCTGGCTGGCGGGGCAGTCGCAGAGGGAGGGCTGAGGACATGGTCGGCAGGAAGCGCCAGCAACCGGACGGATTGCGCTATAGGGTGGTGCTGGGAGATTCGCGCTCGATGGCCGACGTCGAGGATGGCTCGGTACACCTGGTGGTGACCTCTCCTCCCTACTGGCAGCTGAAGGACTACGAGGCCGAGGACCAGATCGGCTTCCACCAGGAATACGATGAGTACATCGGCGAGCTTGACAGGGTCTGGGGTGAATGCGAGCGGGCGCTCCACCCTGGCTGCAGGCTGGCGGTCAATATCGGCGACCAGTTCCTCCGCGCCAAGACCTACGGCAGGTACAGGGTCGCGGCGATCCACGCCGACATCATTCGCGGCTGCGTCGACCGGGGTCTCGACTTCATGGGCTCGATCATCTGGCAGAAGGTGACGACCATGAACACCTCCGGGGGCGGGGTGATCATGGGCTCCTTTCCCTATCCCCGCAACGGTATCGTGAAGCTCGATTACGAGCACATCCTGCTGTTCAAGAAGCTGGGGAAGGCTCCGCGGCCGGATCCCGCGCAGAAGGAGCTCTCCCGCCTGAGCACGGAGGAGTGGAACGAGTATTTCTACGGCCACTGGACCTTCCCGGGCGCCAGGCAGGAGGACCATATCGCCGTTTTTCCCAGTGAGCTTCCTCGCCGGCTGATCCGCATGTTCACCTTCGCCGGGGAGACGGTTCTCGACCCCTTCCTCGGCAGTGGAACCACGCTGAGCGTGGCGCGGGAGCTGGGCCGGTCCTGTACGGGCTACGAGCTCAACCCCGCGTTCCTCGAGACCATTCGNGANAAGACGGGGTTTGGTGAACAAAAGGAGTTTTTTCGCGGGCAAGAGAAGCTGGAGGTNATCGGCGAGCTNCCNTCCGCGGANGAAGAGANCGGCAAGGCNGNCGAGCCCTCCGCCGGGGNTCCGGNCGGGAGCTTTGGTTCCGTCATTCGAAAGGGCGACAGCCGGCGNCGGGAGGAGTACCACCGGGTCCGGGANGTCCTGGACGTTCGGACGGTTGAGCTCGAAGACGGCAGGAACCTGAAGCTCCTTGGCTTGATCGAGGCCGGCGGGGCCGGAGGGGTAGAGCGTCTTCGCGAGCTGGTCGATGGGAAGCAGGTCTACTTCAAGAGTGATCCCGGAACGGATGGAGAGGACGGGATCTATCTCTATCTGCGTAACAGAACCTGCATCAATTCACGGCTGATCAGGGATGGGGCGGCCGGAGTTGACGAGGGCCGTGAATACAGGATGAAGAAGCGGTTCCTGCGCTACCGAGCTGAGCTCGAGTCCTGAGTCCCGCCCCTACCCGGCCTCCAGGTGATCAAGAAGCGACGCGCCCTCCTCGAGGCCCGGGGCGAGGAAGTNAGCCCCCGCCTTCAGCAGCCGCTCGCGCTTGCCGCTGTTCATATGGTAGCGGTTCTTTTCCCGAGTGTGGACGCCGAAGGTGACGGCCCCGGTTTCCCGCCCGTCCTGGATCTCGACATAACCATCTCCGATGACGATAAGCTCGGGACCGTCGAGNCCGTGGTCCGAGATGATCCGCTCGATCACCATTCGCTTCGAGAAGTTCTCGTATTGTCGGAGCGCTCCGAATATCCGGTCCTCGAAAAGATGCTCGAAGCCCAGGAGGGCGGNATCTCTTCGAACCAGGTCCTCATCNGTTCCGCTGGCGAGATAGCAGCTCACTCCGCGTCCCGCCAGCTCCTCCAGGAAGGCAAGTGAGCCGGGGACCAGGAAATCTCCGGGCGGGAGCAGGCCCTTCTCAATCGCCGAGAGCCGGTCCGAGATGGCGGTATCNAGCCGGTCGTTGTAGAGCGCCTTGTATTCAAGGGGCTCCAGCGGCGAGCCGCCGCGTCTCTTGATCTCCTCGCAGAGCCGGATCATCTGGTAGATGGTCTGCTTGCCGGTGAGCTTGTCGACGAACCCGGTCACCAGCGCCTCGAGCTCTTCGCGGGACTCGTCCCGCCCGCAGTCTTCAAGCAGGTCGACNATCAGGGGGACCATCTGGTCCTGCCAGCCATCCCTGAGCAGGGACAGGGTGCCATCGAGATCGAAGAGCGCGCAGCGGATGGGCGCCCGCCGCGGCTCCTCCACNATCTCGATGGCTGTCCCGGGTATCCTGGGGAGCAACCTCGATTACCCGGCGGCAGCGCCTACGGCGGCGAGGGCCGCGTCGTAATCGGGATGATCGGTCATCTCCGGAACGACCTCGACATAGGTAATCTTGTCCTCGGCATCGACAACGAAGATCGCGCGGGTCAGGAGCTTCAGCTCCTTGATCAGCACGCCATAGGCGTTGGCGAAGGAGAGCTCACGGTGGTCCGACAGGGTCGTCATTTCGACCTCTTCGGCGCCGCACCAGCGGCCCTGCGCGAAGGGCAGGTCAGCGCTGACGGTGAGAACCTGAACATTTTCCGGAAGTCCGGAGATCTCCCCGGCGAAACGCTTGGTCTGCTCGGAGCAGACGCCGGTATCGAGTGAGGGCACCACCGAGATCAGCCTTACCTTNCCGGCCGAGGAGGCTAGGTTTACGGGCCCGAGGTCGCCATCGATCACATCGAAATCAGGCGCCTGGTCACCGGCCTGNAATACCGGTCCTACGAGGGTCAGGGGCGCTCCCTGGAAAGTCACTCCGCCTTCTCTTTCGCTCATTGTTCTGAACCTTTCCGTTATAGATGAAATATGGCTGTCGACGCGGTCAGCCAGGAATAAGACAAGCGGAGCATAGTAACGAAAACCGGCGCGCACTTCAATGGGCCTGGCTGGCAACCTTGTACCTTTGAGACAGCGGCCCGAATCGTTTATCCTGAGCGGGATCTTTTTGACTGGTCCGGTGAGAACATGAGCGCAGAAAAAACTGAAAAGACCCCATCGGTAGAGACCATCGCCCGGCGGGCNCGGGCCGCCGCCCTGCAGCTGGCGGCGCTCTCTACCGAGAGCAAGAATGCCGCCCTCGAGGCGGTCGGGAGCAAGCTGGAGCAGAGGCGCGAAGACATCCTGGAGGCCAACCGCGCCGACAAGGCGGACTGCGAGGCTGAGGTTGAANCNGGNAGCNTGAGCGGGGCTCTGTTCAAGCGTCTTGANCTCGAGGGGAGCAAGTTCGATTCCATGCTGGCCGGGGTTGGCGACGTCGCCCGGTTGCCGGACCCGGTTGGACAGGTGACNCTCGCGACGAGGCTCGCTGAGGGGCTTGACCTCTACCGGGTAAGCTGCCCGCTTGGAGTCATCGGCGTTATTTTCGAGGCGCGGCCCGAGGCGGCCGTGCAGATCGCCGCCCTCGCGCTTAAATCCTCCAATGCCGTCATTCTCAAGGGCGGCCGGGAGGCCTCCCGAACGAACGAGACCCTGGTCTCGGTCATCCAGGAGGCCCTCGGCGAGGTGGATGGGGTGTCGCCGGATGCGGTTCAGCTCGTTTCGACGCGAGAGGAGGTGCGGGAGATGCTCGATCTCGATCGCTGGATCGACCTGATCATTCCCCGCGGTTCGAATGAGCTGGTGCAGTCCATCCAGGAGGCGACTCGTATTCCCGTTCTTGGCCATGCCGATGGGCTCTGCTCGGTTTATATCGATCGAGATGCCGATGAGCGCAAGGCGNTNGCCGTCAGNGTCGATGCGAAGACTCACTATCCGGCNGCCTGCAANGCCTGCGAGACGCTGCTGGTTCATCGCGANCGGCTCGGCGACCTGCTTCCCGTCCTGGGCGCGGCCCTGCGCGAGGCCGGGGTGGAGATCAGAGCCGACGAAGAGGCCNCCGCGCATCTCGANGCCNCCATCGCCGCCGCNCCCGAGGATTACGACACCGAGTTTCTGGACAGGATCCTNGCGGTCAGGACGGTNGCCTCGCTCGAGGAGGCTGTTGAACACATCAACTCGCATGGATCCCATCACACCGATGCGATCGTGACCGAGNACGCCGCCGCNGCCGAGTATTTTCTCTCGCGGGTTGATTCAGCCGGCGTNTTTCACAACGCCTCGACCCGCTTCGCCGATGGCTTCCGCTTCGGCCTCGGGGCGGAGGTCGGCATCAGCACCAACAAGACCCACGCTCGCGGCCCGGTTGGTCTCGAGGGGCTGGTCATCTACAAGTACAGGCTCTACGGCTCCGGGCATGCCGCCGCCGACTACGGTCCGGGCGCCGGCGAATTCCTTCACGATGAGATTGAACCGAGGGAGCTTCCCTGAGCTCTTTCCAGCTCTCCGGTGCTCTGCGAGGCTTCCCCGGCCCTCACCTCTTGACCACGAGATGGGCCGATGGCATACTCACCTTCTTGGTTGTTTTTCAGCCTNACCCGNCTGTGGGCCTTCCNTTGAGGGGNGGNCCCCGGTTGCTNTGGGGGGCTGGNTTCCGCTTTTACGCGGCAGGATCAGTNNTGGAGCTCGAGAGCCATCGGCGTACCTATTTCACAGATGTGGGCGGTTGCTTCCCACGTTNTGAAAAACAAGCTGACGCGAAAGAAACGGTATCCGCTCGTGCTGATGCTCGAGCCNCTCTTNCGCTGCAATCTTGCCTGCGCCGGNTGCGGCAAGATCCAGTACCCCGGGCATATTCTCAAGCAGGAGCTCACCNCCGAGCAATGTTTCAACGCCACGGATGAATGCGGCGCGCCGATCGTGAGTATTCCCGGAGGAGAGCCCCTGATGTATTCGAAGATCCAGGAGGTGGTCGAGGGGCTGGTCGCCAGGAAGAAGTACATCTACCTGTGTACCAANGCGGTTCTGCTCAAGGAGAAGATCGATCTNTTCAAGCCGACCAAGTACCTCACCTTCAGCATTCACATGGACGGGCTNGAGGAAGAGCATGACTTCGCCGTCTGCCGGGAGGGTGTCTACAAGGACGCTCTTGAGGCCATCAAGCTGGCGCTNTCNAGAGGCTTTCGGGTTACGACCAACACGACCCTCTTCGAGGGGGCCNGGCCNGNNCGGGTGCGCGAATTTTTCGATGAGATGACGGCATTGGGGGTGGAGGGAATGATGGTGTCTCCGGGCTACAGCTACTCCAAGGCTCCCGACCAGGAGAGCTTTCTTCATCGGGAGCGAACACGGGGTCTCTTTCGAAGAATTCTCNCCGCGCCGCGCAAGGGCTGGCGCTTCAACCAGTCACCGNTGTTTCTCGAATTCCTGATGGGGGTCNAGGGGCGNGATTACCACTGCACGCCCTGGGGAAATCCCACCTACAATCTCTTCGGCTGGCAGAAGCCCTGCTACCTGTTGCAGGAGGGCTACACGGAGACCTTCGACGAGNTGATGGAGACGACCGACTGGGATCAGTACGGTCATGATAAAAACGAAAAATGCCGCGACTGCATGGTGCACTCGGGATACGAGGCCACCGCGGTTGACCAGACCTTCGGNAGCCTGCGCGGTTTCCTGGCGACCGTTCGCGCCACCCTGCTGGGNTATCGCTGGAGCGGAGATGACGCGATTGAAAATTCCGATGGCGCCGCCGACAGGGATGGGGCCGTAGAGCCTCCGGTGGTTGACAAGACCGAGGTGGCCAGCTGCGGCGCCGCGCGTACAGGGACGAAGGCATGAGGGGCGCCGCAGATGCAGGGTGATTCTTCTGAGGCCGAATCCATCGGTGGCGCCGGCTCCGATGAGACCGCTATATATGACCGGGGCTTTTCCTGGGTCGAGGGTGATCCGGGCAGTCTGCAAGAGATTGTCGAGATAGCTTTTGACTACCGGGGTGACGTGACCCTCCTGCTTAGAGACGGGGATGACCTGGTCGGCTATCTTGCCAACCGATCCATCTGCCGGCAGGTTCCGGCTGAATCGTGGATCGAGGTCTTTCCCGCTGCCGGTGGGCCCAGGAGGAGGATCTCGCTGGTGGCCATCCGGGGGTTGATCCTGAGTGGAAAAGACGTCGCTTCCGGAAAGTCCTGGGAGAACTGGTTGAAAAAGTATACTGAACGTAGAGACGCTCTCGCCCGGGGGGAAGATGTGGAGAACATAGATCTCTTTCCCGATGAGATGGACTGAGGGTTCCTTCCTGAAACCACCCCCCGGGGCAGCCTTTGCGCGCCGCGCCCCCTCTTTTTTGGGGACTGCGCCTCCGCTGCTCTACTGCGATCTGGATTGCACGGAAGGTCCGATTAGCAGACTCCAGGAGGGTGTGGGCTTCCTGGAAGGAGCAGCCCTCTCCGGGGCCACATTGTCATTAGATGTCACCCCGATTTGTCATGGTAGCTATAAGCCTACACGGGGTTTAAAATATACGGAAGGCTTTGTGTGAGATGTTATATGTTCGTGGGGAATGGGGATGTAAGAAATGAGAGCACCGATGAAGATTTTCTGTTCTGTCGTCAGCCGGACGACAGCTTTATTTTTTATAGCGGCTCTGCTCCTGAGCCGCGCAGGTCTGCGCGCCGATGAATTCGACAT
>PAOC01000142.1 GCA_002708465.1 Planctomycetota bacterium | reverse complement strand
CTACGATCGGGGCCACGCCTATCATTACCGCGATTTCGTCATCAAGGCTCTCAACAGCGACATGCCCTACAACCAGTTCGTCGCCTGGCAGCTCGCCGGAGATGAACTGGCACCGGAAAATCCCCTGGCCATGATGGCGACCGGCTTTCTCGGAGCCGGTGTCTTTCCGACCCAGCTCACCGAGAAAGAGTTCGAGAGCTCGCGCTACGACGAGCTCGATGACATGGTCAACACCATGGGCACGGCCATGCTCGGCCTGACGATCGGCTGCGCCCGATGTCATAACCACAAATTTGACCCGATCCCAACGCGCGACTATTACCGTCTGCTCTCGACCTTCGGCACCACGATCCGCAGCGAGATCGATCTGCCGATCGACACCGGCGAAAACCGCAAGGCCCTCGCCGCCTGGAAGGCCGCGAAAGAAAAAGCCCTCGCCGCACGTAGCGCCTACGCCAGGGGAGAGCTTGAGAAAAGCTTCGCCGCCTGGCTCAGCAAAGGCTCCGCGGCGACTCCCCCGAAGGCTCCCTGGGAGGTTCTCGACCTCTCTAAAATCGAATCGAAGCACGGCTCTACCCTGCAGAAGCTCGCGGACGGCTCCATCCTGGCCACCGGCAAGAATCCAAGCCCGGAAGATCTCTACGTATTGGGCGGAGCCTCCACCTCCGGGGAAATCAGCGCGCTTCGAATCGAGGCTCTCACCCACTCCTCGATGCCGAAAAACGGACCCGGGCGAGCCAGCAACGGAAACTTCGGCCTCACTGATCTGAAGGTCTCCGTCCGCCCCCTCAAGGATCCGAACGCGAAGCTCACTCCAGTCAAGATCGCCGACGCGCGCGCTACCCACCAGCAGAATACCGGCAACCTGTCGGTCAAGGCCGCGCTCGACAATGACAAGAACAAGACCGGCTGGGCGGTGGACCGCGGAGGAATCGGGCACGACCAGGCAGCCGTTTTCAGCTTTGAAAAGCCGACCGGCTTCGATGGCGGCACCTATATCGAGGTCTCGATCCAATGCGGCGCCAACACCCAGCACAACATCGGACGTCCGCGCCTCTCGGTCACGAGCGTCGATGCCCCGGTGGCGGTTGGCGGCGGCCTTCCCCAGGCGCTCTCCAGCGCCTTTGCCCGGCTCAAAGACGGCAAGCCGGAGGAGCTTCCCGCCGCCGAGCGGGCGGCTCTCTTCAAATGGTTCTCCGGCAAAGACAAGCGCTGGCTGGAGCTCAGCCGGGCTGTCGAAAAACAGATGGCAAGCCAGCCCAGCGGCGGGAAGACCGTCAAGGTCCAGGTCACCAGCGAAGGCTTCCGCCCAACGAAGCACCACGCCGATGGACGCGGCTTTCCACATTTCTACAAGGAGACCTACTTCCTCGGACGCGGCGACCCGGCCCAGAAGCAGGGCGTCGCCAGCCAGGGCTTCCTGACCGTGCTCATGAAACAGGGCAAGACGGAGAAGAGCTGGCAGGAGGAGCCTCCAAAAGGCTGGCGAACTTCCTACCGCAGAAGATCGCTCTCAAACTGGATCACCGACCCCGAGAACGGAGCGGGAACCCTGCTCGCAAGGGTCATCGTAAACCGGCTCTGGCAGCATCACCTCGGCCAGGGGCTGGTCTCGACGCCGAACGACTTCGGAGTCCAGGGCGAGAAGCCGACCCACCCTGAGCTGCTGGACTGGCTGGCGAGAGAGCTGATCCGCGGAGGGTGGCGCCTCAAGCCTGTCCATAAGCTCATCCTGCTCAGCAGCGCCTACAGGCAGAGCAGCGCCTACGATAAGGCCAAGGCGGCGAAAGACCCCGACAACCGCCTCCTCTGGCGAAGGAGCCCGGCGAGACTCGAAGCGGAGATTATCCGCGACAGCGTCCTGAAGATCAGTGGCCTGCTCGATGAGACCATGTTCGGCAAGGGGACCCTGAACGAAGCCATGACGAGGCGCAGCATCTATTTCATGATCAAGCGCAGCAAGGTCATTCCCAGCATGCAGCTGTTCGACTCCCCGGAACCGCTGGTGAGCCAGGGAAGCCGGCCGAACACCATCATCGCGCCCCAGGCCCTGCTGTTCATGAACAGTCCGCACGTACGCAGAAGCGCGACGAAGTTCATGGAAAGAATCCAGGCGGCCGACAGCGGCGCTGGGCTTTCCGGAGACGTCATCCTGGGCTACAGGATGACCCTTGGCCGTACACCGACGGGAACCGAGCGCGACGCCGCGGTTGCCTTTGTCTCCCGGCAGGCGAGCTCCTACGTCAAGAACGGGCGCAACGAACCGGAGGCGCGGCGGCTCGCCCTGGCCGACTTCTGCCAGGTGCTCTTCGGACTGAACGAATTTATCTACATCGAATGAGAATCGAACCATGAAAGAAACCTGGAACTATCTGGAAGGCCTGAACAGGAGAAGCCTGCTACGGCGCTGCGGCATGGGGCTCGGCAGCATCGGGCTCATGAGCCTCCTGCAAGACCAGGGCTTGCTCGGGGCCACAAAGGAAAAGGCCTTCAATCCCCTTGCGGCCAGAACGCCTCACTTCAAGCCCGCCGCCAAATCGGTGATCTGGTTGTTCATCAACGGCGGCCCCAGCCAGGTCGATACCTGGGACTACAAACCTGCGCTCGAAAAATGGCACGGCAAGCCGCTGAAGGGGTTCGACAAGTTCACCGGCTTTTTCAGCGGCTCCGTTGGCGGGCTCATGAAGAGCCCATTTGAATTCAAACGCCATGGAGAATGCGGCAAGCCCGTCTCCTCGATCTTTCNCAATCTCTCGAAGCATGTCGACAAGATGGCCTTCGTCCATTCCGGCCATACCGANTCCAACAACCACAGCCCCGCCCTCTTCATGATGAACTGCGGCCTGCCACGCATGGGTTACCCCTGCGTCGGCTCATGGGTCACCTACGGCCTCGGCAGCGAAAGTGACAGCCTGCCGTCCTTCGTCGTCATGAGCGACCCCAAGGGCCGCGGCCTGCCCAAGGGCCACGCGGCGAATTGGGGCGCCGGCTTCCTGCCGAGCGTTTTCCAGGGAACCCATCTGCGCCCCAAGGGGGAGCCGATCGACAACCTCAAGAGAGTGGCCGGCATGACGCCAGACCAGCAGCGCCGGCAGCTCGACCTGCTCTCCCTCCTGAACCAGGAGCATCTGAAAAAGAACCCGCACGAGGAAGAGCTCGCAGCCCGGATCGAGAGCTTCGAGCTCGCCTACCGCATGCAGAGCGCNGCCCCCGAGGCCCTCAATGTCCAGTCCGAGCCGGAACATACCCGCAGGCTCTACGGGCTCGACAACGGCAAGTGCAAACACTTTGCGGCACAATGCCTCACCGCCCGCCGTATGGTCGAGCGCGGCGTTCGCTACGTCCAGATCTACTCCGGCGGCATGGAGAACCAGCGGAGCTGGGACGGGCACAGCGACATCAAGGGCAACCATACCGGCTTCGCCCAGGAGACGGACCAGCCGGTCGCCGCGCTTCTCACAGACCTCGAACAGAAGGGCCTCCTCGATGAGACCCTGGTCATCTGGGGCGGAGAGTTCGGCCGCCTTCCCGTCGCCCAGAAAGGCGGCAAGCCTGGAAGAGACCACAACCCCCACGCCTTCACCACCTGGTTCGCCGGGGGAGGCGTCAAGGGGGGCGTCAGCTACGGAGAGACGGACGAGCTCGGACACAAGGCCGCCATCGACAAGGTCCACGTCAATGACCTCCACGCCACGATCCTCCACCTCCTGGGAATGGACCACGAAAAGATGACCTACCGCTACAACGGTCGGGACTTCCGGCTTACGGACGTCGCCGGGAAGGTCATCAAGGAAATCGTAGCCTGAGGGACAAGACTTCCGACTCTACCAGTTCAGCTGGCCGGGAAGATACTCCTCCACCAGCTCCTCGTAGAACGGACGAAGCTCATCAACCGGAGGAGGATTTTCATCCTTAGAGTAGAGGTCGTAGGGATTGAACGTTCGCACCCACTGGAACATTTCCCGATCCCGATCATCCATGAGGTGGCCGTAGCCCCCCTCACGATGGCAGGCGTAAAAGGAATGGTAGCGGATCGGATAGAGCGCCTCGGCCGGCAGGTGATCCTTCACCACCTGGAAGAGGTATTCATCGTGACCCCAGGAAAGATGAACCCGGTCCAGCCCACAGCCTTCTTCATAGATGCCGGTCCGCGTCTGGTAGCGTTCATCGTGTGAGTCGGGGTTCAGCTCGAAGAACTCCGAAAAAACAACCCGGCTGGAAAACCGGCAGCCAACCGGGAACGTGTCTCCCACCACGGCCCATTGAGGCTCTCCGAAGACACAGAGCAGCTTACCGAGATCGTGGATCAGCCCGGTAAGAATGAGCCAGCGTGGATGCCCATCCTTGCGGATGGCCTCGGCGGTCTGCAGCAGGTGCTCGAGCTGAGACAGCTCGGTGTCGGGATCGCTGTCATCCACCAGGGTGTCCAGCAGGTCGATGGCTTCCCAGACCCCCATGCTCTTGTGGTCGAGCTTCAGATACTGTTCCTTCTTCGCCTCGACGAACTCCAGGGTCTGGTGGGTGTGATTGAGCCTATAGAACTCTTTCACTCCGGCGCGAGCCTCGGCCCGATAGTCGCGAAAGGTCTCGCCGGAGCGCTTGCGCCGGCCCGAATCCGCGGACTCTCCCTCGGGATACCGGCTGGCCACGAACTCATCCCAATCATCGAGCCTTTCGAGCGGCTCGCCATCCTGCCCTTGCCCTTCGATTCCCGGCATGAACTCTCTCCACGAAACAAGGCGATCCAAGCTCGATCCATTCTGGCAGAGCCCGCAGGAGGAATCGAGACCATTCCCCCGGCTGATTTCAGCTGCGGGATGTGGTTAGATGCTGTTCGAGCCGTCTCTCCAGGCGGCGATTCACACAATCGACATCTACCGGGGTTAACCAGATGAAAACCACCCATTGCCTCTGCGTCCTCCTGCTCTGCCTTGTCGTCTCGCTCCAGGCCGAGGAAGAAGCCAAAAGCCGGGCTGACCGGAAGCCCGTCGCCAGCGAACTCAAAAAGGCGCGTGGGAGCTTCGGCGGTTTCGGACAATACGAGTTCAAGCTCGATGGCCACCGATGCATTATCGTCAAACCCACGACCACCGCCCGAGGCAAGCCCTGGATCTGGCGGGCTCGCTTTTTCGGCCATCAGCCCCAGGCGGACATCGCCTTGCTGAAGAAGGGCTTTCACATCGCCTATATCGAGGTGGGCGGATTGTTCGGCAACCCGGCCGCCGTCGAACGCTGGAATCTCTTCTACGGCTACCTGACCCGAGAGCACGGCCTCTCCAGTAAGGTCGCTCTCGAGGGCATGAGCCGCGGCGGCCTCATCATCTACAATTGGGCGGGCGCCAATCCGGAAAAGGTTTCCTGCATATATGGAGATGCGCCGGTCTGCGATTTCAGGAGCTGGCCGGGCGACCTCTACCGTCGAAGAGAGAACAGGGAAAAGCCCCGGGGAGCCTGGGCCGCCTGCCTCAAGGCCTACGGCTTGAGTGAAGAACAGGCGAAAACCTATAAGGGCAACCCGGTTGATAATCTCGAGCCCCTGGCGAAAGCAGGCATCCCGCTTCTGCATGTCTGCGGCGGGGCGGACCAGGTCGTGCCGGTCGCGGAAAACACCGCGGTGCTGGAAAAACGCTACAAGGCGCTCGGAGGCTCCATCAAGGTCATCCTCAAGAAGGGCGTCGGCCACCACCCGCATAGCCTGAAAGACCCGGAGCCCATCGTCAGCTTCGTGCTGAAACACAGCGGGGCCGGAAAATAAGAGCACCTCGGCATGAAGTNTCCCCGAATATCCCGNNGGCTCNTTCTCTGGACCCTGCTGCTCCTAGGCCTGCCCGCTGGCCGGACCGAGGCGCAGAAAAGCCGGAGGCCTCTCGATAACAACCTCCGCTGCGTCGACCTCTCCGACCTGAAGAAGGCGCTCCCTCTAACGGTCGTCAGCTCAAAGCGGATCCTGGAAGCGAACGAGGCCTGGGAAAGAAGCACCTGGAGTCCCGGACAGAACCGAAGCTCCCTTGGCTACCCCTCCCTTGTGCGCAATGACCACGGCAGAAAGGCCGATGGAAAATACTACCTGTATTTCGCCCACCACGACCCGACCTCGGGCATCGGCTGCGCTGTCGCCGACCGGATCGGTGGACCCTACACGAAGATCAAAGCCCTCGATCCTGCTCGCGAACACAGCATGGTCCTCGTCAATCCACACTACCCCGGCAAGAAAGGTGACCCCTCTCACTTTTCGAGTCCCTGCGTCGCCTGGTGCGAGGAAGAGAAGCTCTGGTTCCTCTACTTCCACTACTACAACCACTACCATGGAGCCTGGAAAGGCGACCCGCGCTCACCAGGCCAGGGAAACCAGATGACGGCGCTCGCGGTATCCGAAGACCTCGCATCTCATCGGTGGCGAATCGTCAGGGATGAAGCCCTGGGCAAGGTCAGTGTCCACGAGATCCTGCCTGTCCTGCCAACGACGAAGGTCCCCTGGATGGAAAGCGCGTCCTCCTACCACGCAATCCAGCGGCTTCCGGGCGGCCAATGGCTGGCCTTTCTGAGAGGCACTCCGGTCAAGGGACTGCCAACCCTTGGCTTCGCCACCAGCCAGAACGGCCGGGAGTGGCGGTGGGGAAAGAACAATCCCATCCTTCACCCCGACGATGGAGGCAAGGGATACCGCGGCATCTATCGTCCCGGATTTGTCGCCTACCTCGGCAAGCTGCGCTCAGGTAAGCGAAAGTACCTGCTGGTATGGACGGAAAGCCCCGCGGCAGGCGATGTTCCCCAGCCGCGCTACGGTTACACCACCGACTTCATCAAGGTGGTGCGGGACCCAAGAGGCCACGCCAAATGGCCCGCCGGCGATGGCCTGATCAGCGCCTGGCGCGAAGGCGCACGGCTTTACCTTTTCGCCGGGAAAGAGCTGCACGTCATGAAGCTGCCGGTCTCAAGGTAGACAGGCATCGATAGCCATCACCGCGAAGGCCGTGCCGGCGTTAGAGATGAAATGTTTTGAGTCCCTGGTCGGAGAGCGGGTAAACCACCGGCCGCTCTCGCGCTGATTTTTTTTCAGCCAGGCGATGGCCCTCTTGAGACGGCCATCCCGAGCCGGCACGCCACCCTGGCGAAGAACGTAGGCCACAAATCCTGTACCATATCCATCGCTCTTTTCGAGCTCCTGCTTTTTATCATCCTTGCGCTTGTGGCCGTCCCACCCCTCGAGGAGACTCGCCATGGCCCAGCCGCCATCGGGTCGCTGGAGGGCCGAGAGCGCCGAGATCGCCGAGGCCTGGTCCTTCTTCTCCATGAGTCCACCAAGACGTGTCGAGGCCCACAAAAGCATCGCCCGATGATGGAGCGATGGTGGAGGGTTCTTCAGCAGGTAGCGCCGAATCCCCTCAACCCCAGCCTTCGCTTCATCGCTCGAGGCGTAGCCCCCGGGCGCCATTCCAACCCCGAGCGCGGCGAGGGTTACGCCATAGTGCGCATCGGACTCCATGGGAGGCCAGCCGCATTCGAGCCAGTCCCAGCCGCCATCCTTCCGCTGAAGCCCCCACATGCGCTTGAAGGCCTTCCGCGTAACCGGGTTGAGCTTACCCGTCGTCAGTCGGTCATTGGCAGCCAGCAGGGATGCCGTCACAACGACCTCGGCATCCCACCGGGGTCCCTGGCTTTCCCAGCGCTCCTCGACCATCGATTCGAAAAACTTTCGCACCTCCTGCGAAGGAGGCGAGATCGATTTCAGAGAGGGACGCGCCATCAGATAGGCGAAGTTCGTGTGGCAGGTGCCGCACTTGCGGTGCTTCTGCCAATGCAGGGCAGCGGTATCGAGGTAGCGCGCGGCGAGCGGCGCGGAGAACTCGCCTCGAACAGGTTCTTCAGGAGAAAGCTCCGGGGGCTCCTCGACATTGTCGAGCGTGACCCGCTCGCCCTCCTCGGCCGACACCTCCAACGAGAAAACCGCCAGCAGCACAGCCAGCAAGCTTCTGAATCGAATCATTGTTTCTCCCTCAAAGGACCCGGATCTCAGCCACGAACAATTTCGCCTCCAATGACAAGCCCTAGCTGCCGGCCTTCGCGGGCAAACGCTCAGCCGTACGCTTCACCTTCCCCTTGATGGGCCCCTCGATGGCCCCCTTGATGGCCTTGTAAACAGCCTTGGCGAGGATTTCCGCGCCTTTGACATTCGGATGGACACCATCCGGAAAGTGCTCCTTGGCGCCGCTGAGCGCCTTGTAGAGATCGATAACGGGCAACTTCTTCTTCTTCGCCACGCCTTCCAGCAGAGGAATGACCTCCCCCTTGACGACCTTCTCGGTAATTCCCCACCGGTCCCTGTAAACAGGTACCGGCTTGCACAGCCAGATTTTTGGCCGGGAGGGCAGCGCCTCGAAGTGATCCACCAGGGCGGCTAGGTCGATCGCGTATTGTGCCTTGTGCTTCCAATTCTGCAGCTTCGAATCGTTGGTTCCCAGCTTGATGATCACGATATGGGGCTTGAACTCGGTGGCCGCCTTGAAAGCGCCGGTTCTCCAATAGGGATGATCGCCCTTCTTGAGGAGGGTGGCCCCGCTGACGCCAAAGTTTCTGCTTTCGTACCCGGCCCCCAGCAAGCCGCCAAGCACCTTTGGATAGTTGTTCTTCCCGCGATTGGCCACACCGGCTCCATAGGTGATGCTGTCTCCCACACAGGCAACGCGAACCACCTCCTCGGCGCGAACCGTTGCCGCCTGCAGGCAGATGACGACCGCCGCCAGGATCGAATATTTTCTCATGCCGCGACTCCTTATATTCCGCTGGTTGGAAGTCTGCATTCTAACAGCAGAGCGGCCCTCGAATGGAAAGAAAGAGACCCTCAGCGGATCGGAATCGCCTCGGTCCGCACCTCCGCGGCAAGCTCTTCAACCCGTCGCCGGTCAAGCCGACCCATGAGTACCCTGGCGAGATTGTCTGCGGCCGCCGCGACGCCATAGCTGATAGCGGCCAGGGGCTCTCGGCCTTCATCGAGAGCCAGGGCGATCGCCCCGGCCATGCAATCGCCGCAACCGATGGAGTTGACCGCCTCGACGCGTGGCGGAAAAATCCTGGCGCAGCCCCCGACGGAGGCGGCCAGGACTGGCCCGGCTCCCTGGCTCACCACGACCCACTCGGCGCCGCGCTCGTTCAGCTCTCTCATCCCAGCCAGAACGGCGGCCTCATCGGCAAGCTCTCGGCCCAGGGTCCATTCGAGCTCCTGCCGGTTTGGCTTGACCAGAAAGACCCCTGCCGAAACGGCCTGGAGCAGCTCCGGCCCGCGGATATCGAGTACCGCCCTAGCCGGAGCCGCGGCAAGAATTTCAGCGAAGATGCCCGCCGGAGCTCCAGGAGGAATGGACCCCATGGCCAGGATCAGGTCTGCCTCCCCAACTCCCTCGGCGCAGGCCTGGCGGAAACAGGCCAGCTCAGAGGCGGAGAGCGCGCCTGCATTCTCAACCAGCTCCGTTGCAGAGCCTGTCGCTGAATCGATAATCGTCGTGCACACCCTTGTCGGCGCAGCGCAATCAACCCACGAGGTCTCGACCTCCCACCCCTCGAATTCACGCTGAACATCCGCCCCTCGAGCTCCCCCGAGCACCGAGACAACCCGCCCATTTCCACCAAGATGCGCGATGGCGATCGCGGCGTTGAGAACCTTTCCCGAAGCGCACCAATAGACCTCCGAGGCTCGGTTGACCTCCCCCGGGGACAGGTCATCGGCAACCAGGATGTGCTGCCATGCGGGAGAGAGTCCACAGGTGAGTATCAAGAGCCCTCCTCTTCTATAGCGTCAGGACTCGCCGCGGCCGGCGCGGCTGCCTGCTCAAAGCTTGACCAGGATCCGGCCATCATCCTCGATCCTGACCTCATAGGTTCCCACCCTGGCCCCGGGATTGTCCTGGCAAACACCACTCTCGAGATCAAACTGCCACTGGTGAACAGGACAGGTCACTGTCTTCCCCTGGAGCTGGCCTCGAACCAATGGGCCGCTGCGGTGGGGACAAAGTCCATCGATGACGAAGACCTCTCCATCGGCCTCAAAAACGGCAAGGCTCCTGTCCGCGACATTGACCTCGAGACGCTCAGCCTCGCCAAGCTCCTCGCGGGTACCTACCTCGACCCACTCGTCCTCCGCGCTCGCGACCTGCCCCTCTGCCGCCGTGGAATCGCCTCCCTCGCCAGGCGCCTCGAAGCCGGGAAGATTCATGTCGAGAATCACGTCGAGCGCATCGACCACCTTCGTGAGTCCGGCACAGGGATATGCACAGAGCACAGCATCGATGATCTCATCAGGCGAGGCGCCCTCAGCCAGCGCCCGGCGAACATATTGCTGCAGGCCGCGGGGGGAGAGATTGATGACCTTCGTGACGATCGAGATCAGAAAGCGGGTCCTGGGCTCGAGATGCTGGCCCGATTCCCTGAAGAACCTGAGCAGGTGGCTGACCGCCTGAGGACGAACCTGCTGCAGGTAGGCAAGCCCCCTTGATTCTCCCTTGGCTTTTCCCATATACGAAGCCTCCCTCTATCCGGAGCAGTTTAGCTCCCCGGAAGCGACAGGGCAACGCGACAATTCAGAAGAGAGGCGCCTCCTCGACGCTCACAGAAGAAAACCGGACTCTCTACTTAATTGGTGTTGGTGATACTGGTGGTGGGCTCGAGAACCTTCTCCAGAAGAACCTTGAGCAGCGAAGACGAGCTGCTGTCCCAGACCCGGACGCTCTGCATGTCATCAGGCTGCTCGACACCGGTATGCTTGATATAGGTGATATCGGTAAGATCCGCTCCGGTCAAGGAGGTGAAGGCCGCGCGCTTGGCGATGATCACTACCGTTCCGGTTTCGTAGTTGATCGAGATCAACTCATCCCGTCCACGATCGAACATCAGCCTGTTCTTGAGGATGTCCTCCTCGGCCTTGAGCAGGATAGGCTCCTCGTTATTGATCAGGACTCCGCCTGCGGGCGACCCGCTCAAATCCCTGCGATTCGAGGTCATCTCGATAGAGTTGATCACCTGCCGCGCGTTATCCTCGTTCGCCGGGAGAGTGTAATCATAGGCGAGAACCGTATTCGAACGCTCCTCAACCAGGACAAGCTCCTGGCGTACAGGGTGCGGCCAGGCCTCGGTAAACTCGAGAGCGCTTCCACGTGACCCGAGCTCGTCCTCAATCACAGAGGTTTCAATGGCTACCTCGACAAGACCCTGGCCGGGGAATTTTCCGGGAACATTCAGCACGTCCAGCGCGCTGAGGGGCTTGAGCCTGAGAAACTGGGAACTCTCGGAATCAAACACCAGGGCGCTTCCATCAGTGTTGACCCTGATGGGCTGGAAACTCCCAATGTCCACATCCACCTCCTGGGTGAGGAGCTTGATCTCATCAAGCGTCATGAAAGGCTGATCTTCNNCNGGTCCGAAGCGCCGGAACTNGCCGTTGAGCATCCAGACATTCTCGGTGCCTCCGCCGGGCGCCAGGTTGGTCCTGACAGGNCGCACGCCNGCCTCAAGCTCNAGCACATGGACCTCGCGAAGAACCTCGCGNGCNAAGAANACAAGCAGGCGATNCTTGTTCGAGCCGGGGCTCGNNTCCGGTCCAAGNTCGAAAATTCGAGTNATGCGCGGCTGNGTCGCCAGNCCAAGCTGCGACTGCATCTCAGGNCCGCTGATGATCACGCTCATGACCAGGCCATTGCCGCGGCCGAAGTTTGAATCNTCGGGATCATTGGGNTTCGCGACATNGCGATAGCCAACATCGCGGGCTCGCATGCCGACAAGACTTCGTGAGCGGGGCTCATAAGAGACAATCCAACGATCGCCTCCAAGGCCNGTGCCGCGCGAAACATCGACAGGAACACTGGGAACCGACTGGCTGAAGGTCGGAAAAGGCTCGCCGACACCGGCGGCCTCAAGCTCTTCTTCAAAACCAACATCATTGTAGTGAAGCTGAACCCTGGGANCCGTCAGNTGGCAAGTGCCGGTGTCACAGAGATCGACCGAGCAGATCGCGCGAAGATTCGCNTCGAAAATGAGCACCGAGCTGCGGCCGCCGGGGGCGAGATTCAACGTTCCGAGCGGAAAGGAGTTCGCCTGCTGCTCATTCAGAACAGCCTCAACCGTCGTTGGCGAGATCGACTTCAGAAGATCGATCTTGTCAGAGAGAACCTGGATGGCCTGCTGATNCACACTNTCAGTCAACGCNAGAGATTCAAATGTCGAAGTGGATACCNNTCCATTACCAATCNTGGTATCACANCCAGAGGTGAGGGCNAGCANGGCGACAAACANCGCCAGNCCCGCAGCCTGTACCCGACTCAATGTTCTGACAAAACGTCCAGAGCTAGCCATTCGATTTACCTTTCAAATATTTCAGACCTGGTACCCCGGCCNCCGGCCAGGAAGGTTTTACGCCCCGCTACCACAGCAATATCAAGTTTGCTGGTAACAATAAAGCAAACCGCATCTGGGTTTTTCACGATGCGGAACGTCCGACCTGTTATTTCCTCGTTATTTACAATCCAGTCGATCAGCCCGTATCAATCGTGTCTCAAGGCCTCTGGGCAATTGACACTCATCGACACTAACCGTATTTCAGAATCGACACCCTGAAGAGACCTGTTCCCGCTACCGGAGTTAGGGGAAGGATCGCCTGATTCTAAGGCTCGCCTTCGCTTCATTTCAACTTTTTTCCTCTACCCAAGCATAGCACACGATTTGACTTCCATCTCACTCGAATCGCCTCACCCCAGAAACACGGAATACTGCGGGTCTTGAGCCTGCGGGAGGGTGTATTTAGCCCCCTGACATCTTCCTAATATGTTTTAACGCTCTTCCCGTCATCATCCGCGCTGGAAGCTCTCCGAGCATGAATCGCCGCGAAAAACGCCGGCCCCCTGAGGCTGGCGTTAAAACCCGGCGCCGAGGCCAGTTCGACGTTCAGCTTCCGTTCGCCGCACAAGAGGCTCCAGTAGCTCAAGACCTGCTCGGGATAACCCTCGATACTCCAGATGCTGCCCTCNATGCCCAGAAGATCTTTCCGGCCGGACTCCGGATCACCAAATCCGAAGCCCACCCTGAAACTGACCGCTGCCAGCAGCAAGGCGGCGTGCAGCGCAGAACGGCCGACTATCACGCGACAGATAAAGAGCAGCCTCTCCATCTCGTTGGCCGTCATTTCCACGCCGGGAAACAGCTCCTGGAGCGCGGCCGATACGGCGCTGGANCCTGGNGCAAAGCTCGCNAGGGCCGAGACCTGCGGNCCCTCGGGACACTCTTCGCCCCCGCAACCAGAATANCTGGCAAGCAGGCGGCCAAAGAGNTCGTCCCCNAGATACTCCCNGCCCAAGCCCTGGAATTGCTGCCGAAAGGCGTTCCCTCCTGACAAGGCATTGGTTTGAATCGGGTAGCTCTCCATGATATCGAATCGTGACTTCGTCGCCTCGAGCGCGATGCTGCCAATCTCGTAATTTATAAAATAATNGGTCCGTGTCTGCCCGGCCCCCGGCTCNTCGTTCCCCTTGAGATGGACCGGCTCGTACCGCTCTCCTTCAGCGCTGACGATACCCTCGGGACGCACCGCGTACGGCTCCGCCAGGGCGAAATTACACCCCGTCCCGTTGATAAAGAGGCCGACCTGGGAGTAATTACTACGCCTCCTTGGAGCGAGAAAATAATGCAGGGCCATAATCCCATCGTTGGCAACTGTTACCGGCCGGCTCCAACCGAGAAACTTCTCAAAGGCGCTGGCAAACAGCCCGCAAAGATCCCGGCCCTTGAGCTCGGCCGTGAAAGCTCCCTGCTCTTTCGTCATCAGGGTTGTCCGGGCGGTGAGCCCCCCAAGCAGGCTCTCATCGGTTCGTTCGCTGGCTCCGGCGAAACCCCAGCTCAGCAGAATGTTGGCGCAGCCCGCGAGAGCCTGGAGATTATCTTTAAACTGATCGCAGACCGCCTGGACGATCTTCTCGATCATGGCAAAACCATCGGCCGTATCGCCGGAGTTTGGCGTGGCGTGGGTGTTGGCCTTTGCAAACCTCTCAAGGTCTTCGCCTCGCAGCTCCTCGCCGGCGGGACCGAGGCCGACCACCTCGCCGCTCTCGACCCGCAACAGGAGAGACACCATCTTGCTGCCTCCCACCGAGATGCTGAGACAATAGTCGCTGCGCAGAGGCTCCTCGCCGCGAGGCCAGGGGACGCCGCTCCAGAGCATCGGCGGCTCCTCAGCGGGGTCATCCATCAAGGCGGCCATGCGCATGGCATCGGCCCGAAGCGCTTCGAGAACGACAGGGTCCGCAAGGTCAAAGAGTACACGATCCTCCTGCAGCTCACCGCACAACCCTGCGACCCGGGGAGAGACTCCCTGCGCGGAGATGAATTTTCCACTGTCGTCGTTATTCATGAAACCTCGTTAAAAATCCGGCTACGAGTATAACAAGTGCGGGAGCCCTCGACACTTATTCGCAAGATCCTTGCAGATAGTGTGTGGATGCCGGTGGTGACTTGGTGAATATTGATGTCTTGAAGGATTGGCCTGCGGGCATTGAGAACATGAAAAAATACCGAATCGGAATTATCGGCCGAAGCAGCAGAGGCGATTACGGCCACGGACTCGACGAGGTCTGGAGGAACGTCCCGGAGGCTGAGCTTGTCGGCATCGCGGATGAAAATCCAGCAGGCCTGAAGGCGAGAGCTGACCGCCTCGGCATCAAGGCGCGCTACGGCGACTACAGGAAGATGCTGGCGGCCGAGACCCCTGACATCGTCAGCGTTGCCCCTCGCTGGCCTGACTGTCACCACGACATGGTGCTTGCCTGTGCGGAGCATGGGGCGAGTGTTTTTCTCGAAAAACCGATGTGCAGGACTCTCGCCGAGGCTGACTCCATGGTCCGTGCCTGCGAGGAAAAACACGTCAAGCTCGCCATAGCCCACCAGACCCGCTACAGCCCCAGAATCAAGACGGTCCAGAAGCTCATCAAGGATGGAAAAATCGGCCGCCTACTCGAACTCCGGGGGCGAGGCAAGGAAGATCGCCGGGGCGGCGGAGAAGATCTCTGGGTACTTGGAACCCATGTCTTTGACCTTATGCGAATCTTTGGCGGTGAA
>PAOC01000046.1 GCA_002708465.1 Planctomycetota bacterium | reverse complement strand
CCGAGAGCCATGGNNTCGTCATGATCCTNGAGCCGATGAATATCAGGGTTGATCATAAAGGGCACTCACTTTACGGAAGCCCGCCGGCTATTCGCATCTGCGAAGAGGTNGATTCGCCAAGCGTCAAGATCAACTGGGACCTCTACCATATGCAGATAACCGAAGGCGATCTCTGCGGCNGGATGAGNGATGGCTGGAAGCATATCGGCTACCTCCAGCTTGCAGACCATCCTGGCCGGCACGAGCCGGGGACCGGGGAAATCCATTACAACCGCGTTCTCAAGGCGGCCCACGACCTCGGCTACCGAGGCCTTGTAGGGCTCGAGTGCCGNCCCANGGACGGGGAGCTCCAGGCCGCNAGNCGGGTGGCNGCNGCGGATGTCTGGTNAGGACCNGACTTGATGCCTGACGAATCATCTTCTCCAGCCNCTGTCATTCTTCGGTCCGAAGACAATATCGCCGTTGCCTGCAGGGACATTCGCCCCGGCGAAAAAATCCCGACGATGGATGGGGACATAGAAGCAGCCGCAAAAATCCCACTGGGNCACAAGCTTGCCATCGGGGATATTCCCGAAGGAGCTGAAATAAGAAAATACGGCCAGGTGATCGGATTTGCCTCCGAGGCGATCCGGGTGGGAAGCCATGTTCACGTCCACAATTGCGACGCTGACGCATTCCAGCGCGATTACGCCTTCGCAACCGAGTCTCCCGCCCTCAAGGACCCTGGACCGAAACGCACCTTCACGGGATACCTGCGCCGGGATGGAAAGGTTGGAACCCGAAATTACCTTGCTGTCATCAGCACGGTCAATTGCTCGGCTTCAACCAGCAAATATATCTGCAGAGAGATAACTCCCCGAATCCTTGAAGAATATCCCAATGTAGATGGGATCCTGCCCTTGACTCACAAGGGTGGCTGCGGCATGCAGGAAGACGGGCCGGACCATGAACAGCTCAACAGGGTGCTTTCTGGATTTGCCAGCCATCCTAATATTGGAGCCTATTTGCTGGTGGGCCTCGGTTGCGAGGTCGGCCAGGCCTCTCACTTGATCCGAAATACCCGGCTGGTCCAGGTTGAAGGGCTTCCATCAGCAGAGCCTTCCGAGGTTGGGGGCCAGCCCCCAACGATCACTATCCAGGAAGAAGGCGGCGTTTCAGCGACAATCAAGGCGGGAGTCCAGGCCGTCCTCGGGCTTCTTCCGCAATTGAATGAAATCCGGAGGACCGAACAGCCCGTATCAAGCTTGATGCTCGGCACCCAATGCGGGGGCTCTGATGGCAACAGCGGGATAACAGCCAACCCCGCCCTGGGAGGCGCTTCCGATCGGCTCATTTCCCATGGCGGAACAGTCATCCTCGGGGAAACTCCTGAGATATATGGAGCTGAGCATCTCCTTACACGCAGGGCCGCGAGCAAGGAGATCGGAGAAAAGCTCGTTGAACGAATCAAGTGGTGGGAATGGTACTCGAGCACCCTTGGGGCCGAGCTGAACAACAATCCATCGCCCGGAAATAAAGCCGGCGGCCTGACCACCATCTATGAAAAGTCACTTGGAGCCATAGCCAAGGGAGGCAGCAGCTCCCTGAATGGCGTCTACGGCTACGCAGAGACAGTCAGCGCCAGCGGGCTGGTGGTGATGGACACCCCGGGCTACGACCCTGTCTCCCTGACCGGGATCGTGGCCGGCGGCGCCAATATCTGTATCTTTACAACCGGGCGCGGCTCCGTCTACGGGTGCAAGCCCGTCCCCTGCATCAAGATCGCCACCAACACGCCCATGTACCTGAAGATGCAGGAGGACATGGACATCGATGCCGGCTGTGTGCTCGACGGGACTCCAATTGACGCCCTGTCCGATGACATTTTTGAAGAGCTGATCGCGGTAGCCAGCGGAAAACAGACCGCCAGCGAGAAGCACGGGTTTGGCGAAGAAGAGTTTGCGCCGTGGTCGATCGGTCCCGTCCTCTGAATTTCCACCCCGGGGTTCAATAAATTGTCGAAACGAACATTTCAATCACTTACCAGGAAGATCCCGCTTTGCCTTGTTCTCCTTGGGGCCATCGCGCTTCTCCTCATCTGGATACCCTCCTGGGGTGATCGGCAGTATCAGTACATTGCCACCGCGGCGGTCGTTCTTGTTACAGGGTTTCTTGCTATCGCATTCACCCTTTTCCTGTCCGGCTATTCCAGGAAATCCAGGCTTACCGTTTTCATCGTCTCCAGCCTGGCTGCTGGCGGCCTCGCGGGACTCTTCCGCATAGACGAGGTGACGGGGGATCTGCTTCCAGTGCTGGTTTTTCGCTGGCAGGGAACGGCAGACGAGGCTCTCCCCCTCCTTGCCCCCTCCGGCTCCCTTCCCCCTGGGGTCGAGACTTCTCCGTCTCCGACCGCCATCGGCGGCCCCGCCAAAGCTGAGAGCTACGGTCAATTCCTCGGGCCCAATCGAAATGCCACGATCGATGGCGGTGGGATCAATTGGGATTGGAGCGGAACGCCCCCGGCCGAGGTGTGGCGAAGGCCTGTCGGCGCCGGCTGGTCTGCTTTTTCTGTTTCAGGGGAACGCGCTGTAACCCAGGAACAACGCGGCCCGAACGAGCTGGTTGTGTGTTATTGGCTCTCCTCGGGTGAGGTCGCCTGGTCTCACGCTGACCGCGCGCGTTTCCAGGAAGTGCTGGGAGGCATCGGGCCGCGCGCGACCCCGACCATCGCCGGGGGCAGGGTCTTCACTCTTGGAGCGACAGGGACACTGAATTGCCTTTCGCTCTCCAGCGGCTCACCCGTCTGGTCGGTGGACGTCCTCAAGGAGACCGGCTGCCCTAACCAGGGCTGGGGGAAAAGCAGCTCGCCNCTGGTTTATGATGGCCTGGTTATCGTTGTCGCCGGCGGTAACGAAGGAGGCTGGGGAGATTGCCCGGGGATGGTCGCCTATCGGGAGCAGTCGGGCGAAGAGGCGTGGAGGTCTGCCCCTTCAGAGCCAGGCTACTGCTCGCCCTCTGTGGCTCAACTCGCAGGCCGCCCACAGCTCCTCATTCTCAACCTGGGGTCNGTCTCCTCCCACGACCCTGCCACGGGAAAGACCTTGTGGTCGCATCCCTGGGAAGGAACCCAGCCCAAGGTAACCCAGCCAGTGCCGGTTGAAGGGGATCGGGTTCTCCTCTCGAGCGGCTACGGGGTTGGGGCTGAGCTATTGGCGATCACTGAAGGGCCTGGCGGGAGCCTCGAGCCTCGGTCCATCTGGAAAAATCGAAACCTGAAGTCAAAATTCTCCAACATCGTCGTTTACCAGGGAGCGGCCTATGGGCTAGATGATGGGATCATGGCCTGCATTGACCTCTCTGATGGGAAGAGACACTGGAAAGGCGGACGGTACGGGCATGGACAGCTACTCCTCGACGGAGACAAGATACTTGTGCTCTCCGAGACAGGAGATGGCGTGGTTGTCCANGCCTCGACAGCCGGCCACACAGAGCTCTCCAGGCACAAGCTGCTGGAGGGAAAGACCTGGAACCATCCTTCGCTGCCTGCCCCCTANCTGTTAGTGAGAAACGCGGCTGANGCCGCCTGCTATCGGCTGAAGAAAGACTAAACCGTGCTTGCCTACGTATTGAGTCAGTTCATGGTCAGAAGGGGAAGGACCCTGATGTGCCTTCTCGGCGTGGCCGTCAGCGTAGCCATGATCGTTTCCATACTGTCCATCTCTCATGGAATGCGCAACAGCCTCAACAGCTACATGAAGGAGAGCGGCGCGAGCCTTGTTGTTTTTGACAGGTCCGCGGCCGATCTCGCATTCAGCAAGGTNACGGAGGAAGAGGTCGACAAGGTCCGGAACATTGCGGGCGTCGAAGAGGTCTCCCGGGCCAACTTCACAATGATCATGGGGCCCCGCCTNGGCGACAAGGCCCCGGCAGGCGCNGGCCTTGGAATCATTNCTGTTTTCGGTCGGTTCTATTCCGAAAGGATGATCCGGAAGTATGAAAGCAAGCTGATAGCCGGGCGCCTTCCATCCAAACGAAGCGAGCTCCTCATCGGCGACCTGGCCGCCAGGAAACTGAAGGTCAAGGTCGGTGATCGATTCCCCTTTTTCAGAGAGGAGCTGCTGGGAATCCCGCAATATGAAGTCGCAGGAATATTTGAAACCGATCTCAGCTGGGAAAACCTCGGGGTGGTAGCTCATGCCGAGGTTGTTCAGCAGAAAACCGGCCCCGACTTCGCCCTGATCTTTGTATACACGGCCCCAGAGGACACTGCCCGGGTCCGCGCCGAGGTTGAAAGTAAGATTCCGCGGCTNATCGCCCGGCGCGCCAGTGAATTCACTGATCGATTCAACGAGCAACTTGCCTATATCGATGAATTTATATTCCTGCTTTCGATTATCGCGGGGATTGTCGGCGTCCTTGGNGTGCTCAACACCATGATGATGAGCGTGTCNGAGAGAACGCGGGAGCTTGGCACGCTGCGAGCGCTGGGNTGGACAGGGCAGNGAGTCCTTGGGGTTATCGTGATCGAGGGAANCTTCATTTCTATAGCGGGCGGCCTGCTCGGAATAGGTTTCGGCTATCTTGGAACAGAGCTTCTCCTGGCCTTCTTCTCGCGTGGATACCTGGTCGCCTCCTATCTGCCCGAAACGTTNCTGCATGGCTTTCTTCTCGCCCTGCTCGTCGGGTTGCTGGGCTCGCTCTACCCTGCGATGAGGGCTTCAGCTCTCCAGCCCGCGGAGGCTCTGCGCTATGAATGAGCCCCTGGTGAGAGTCAACAAGGCCAAGAAGACCTTCGAAGGAGGGCTGGTTATCGCCCTCGACGAGGTCAGCCTGGAGATCGAAGCCGGNTCTTTTGTCGCAATAACCGGCCCATCCGGGTCTGGNAAAACAACNCTTCTCAATATTGTAGGGGCGATGGATGTTCCCGATTCCGGAGAAGTATTCATCGATGGAGAGCTTGTCGCTTCCGGCAGAGAGCTCGACTCCATCCGGGCNAGAAAGATCGGCTTTGTCTTCCAGATGCACAACCTGATACCGGTGCTTACCGCGCGCCAGAACGTCGAGATCCCGATGCTGCCCCGCCCGCTNACATCAAAGGAACGAAGGACAAGAGCCCTTCAATTGCTGGNTGAGGTCAANCTCAAGAAACGCGCCGAATCAAGCGTCCTGGGACTCTCCGGCGGTGAGCGCCAGAGGGTAGCCATCGCCAGGGCCCTCGCCAACTCGCCCCCGCTCCTGCTGGCTGATGAACCAACAGGAAACCTTGATTCCAGGACCGGGGACGAGGTGATGGGGTTGCTGCATGAGCAGCGCGGGCGTGTCGGCGCCACCCTCATCCTGGTCACCCACAACGAAGAACTCTGNCGGGGCGCGGACCAGCACATACGAATGCAGGATGGGAAAATTTCCACCTGATGGCTGATCGAGCTACCCCGCCTCCAGCGGCATCTCTTCAGGCAGCATGCAGAAGTCCTTCATATCCTCGAATATATCCGCAATGCCGTCCTTGAAGACATTGCCGGTCAGGAGATCGACAAGCCGCTCCCTGTGCTCAGGGTGGCTTTTTACGAAATCAGCAAAGCTGAAGCCGGGCGTATAGAAGGCGTAGACCAGCTTGCGCATGGCCTCGATGCCGCCTACCAGNTCAGGAGCAAAAGCGCCGAGGCGGTCCCCACCAAGGTCGCCCGCGGCGATCCCTTCGGCTANGGCCTCCGCGGCCATCTCTCCCGACTTAAGAGCGAGGAAGACCCCTGTAGAGTAGACCGGGTCGATGAAGCCAAAGGCGTCGCCGATGAGGACCCAGCCAGCTCCGGCGCATCTACGAGAGCGGTAGGAAAAGTCCGAGACCACGCTTACATCCGAGCAGATCGCCGCATTCTCAAGTCGGCTTTTCAGGCAGGGAGATTTCTGCACCTCCTCTGCAAGTATTTCCGAGGGGCTCCCCCTCCCCTTGAGGAGCTCTCCCGGCTCGCCAACCACCCCGACGCTGACCCGGTCATCGGAGAGTGGGATATACCAGAACNAGCCCCTGTTACCTTCAGAGTGGATGATGAGCGTGGCCCCTTCATCGACGCCCTCGTCCCTGTGCGCTCCCTTGTAGTGAGCAAAAATGGCCGCCTTCATCAGGAGGGGATCCTGCTCCAGTAATTTTAATTGGCGCCCGATGACAGCCCCGAGCCCGCTTGCATCAACGATGACCTTGGCCGGTATTTCGCAGGTGAGCCCATTCGCTGCCGCCNGCACACCTTCGGCCCTGCCGTCCTCGGCAAAGAGAACTTTTTCGACAGCAACCCCATCGCGAATCTCGGCGCCGTTGGAGCCGGCCACATCGAGAAGCTTGGCATCGAATACGGATCTCTCCACCTGCCAGGTGACCGCGCTCTCATGGTCATTGGTGTCGCTGAAATAGAACGGCTTGGATGGTTTTCCATCTTCGGAGATGAACTGCACACTGTGCTTGCGGGGGAAGGCTGTCGATTTCAGCCACTCAACAAGCCCCAGTTTTTCGAGAGCCCACCAGGTCTCCGTCATGAGCGACTCGCCGATATGGAAGCGGGGAAAGGTCTCCTTTTCGAAGAGAAGGACATCCAGCCCTTTTTCAGCAAGGAGAGCCGCGGCTGTCCCCCCAGCCGGTCCGCCGCCTATCACGACGACATCTCTCTGCCTGGTGTCTATGTCCACTGCCTGCAAGTCCTTTAATTATCTTAAAATTAAATTCCGGCCGGGATCAACTCGAGCAGCTCAACCGCGGGCGCGCCGTCGCAAAAAATGATCGCAATCCTGCCGTAGGTGAAATCGGCTTCGGCATCGGATCCCAGCAATTCGCCAAAAGTATTCTGCAGGGGGAATCGGAGGAATGCAACAGTTTCTATCCGCCGCAGGACCTCGTTCTCAATCAGGATCCTGCCAAGCGGCGTGGATGCCTCCACTATCGTCCGGCGAATTTCTTCACGAACAAATTCCAGCCGGAATCTCATGATCCCCGCCAGGACGACCGGCCCGTCCTCTCCAGCTCGCAAAACAAGCTTCCTGGCATAATCATGCCCCTCGTGCCTGACCTTGACCACCTCCAGGCAGACGGGGCAGCCGCAGTGCTTCTCAAGCGTTACCGTCATGTGATGGGTGTGAACCAGCAGCTCGTTGTAGCTTCCGGGAACCGAATCTCCACTGAGGACATCCAGCTTGTCGAGCACGATTCGATCGTCGGGGAATTGCCCAAGGACCTCCTCGAGCCAGGCGTTGGCCGTAGCGAGCGTGAGGCGTGGTTCATTCATGGGCGGGTATCACAGGCCTCAGGTGTATCGGGCATCTCGGTGCTGCTCTTCAAAGAAAGGCTCCAGGAGTGTGTCGGCGACAAGGAACCCTCGAGGGGTGAGCCGGATGGTTCCATCGTCTTCTATCTGCAGATACCCGGAATCCTGGTGGGCTTGAAACTGGGCCCGAAACTCATTTCTTACATCGAGGCCAAATTTTTCCAGGAAATACGACACCTCCACCCTCCCGCGCTTCAGCTGAAGTATGAACTCTCGAATCATCAGCTGCCGCGGAGTGACCGGCAGAGCCCGCCCAAGCGGGAGCTGGCCTTTTTCAAGAAGGAGATTGTATTCCTCAATGCCATCGACGTTTTGCATATGACAGCCCTGGAAGTGCCCGAAGGAGGCGACCCCTGTCCCGAGCATATCGGCGCCTTCCCAGAGAGCGTCGCGGTAGACAAATTTCGTATCCGCGTCACGAACGACTGTATAGGCGCTCGATTGTGAATATCCGGCAGCCTTGAACTCACCAAAAGCGTAGTCAACCCAGCGTCTCTTGGTCTCCCAATTCGCCACCGCGCCTGTGCCGCCAACGCCTTCCCGGGTGTAGATCGTATTGAAGGGGAGCTCCATCTGGTAAATGGTCAGGCACTCAGGCTGGAGCTCGAGGGCTCGCCTTACCGTGTCCTTCCAGTTCTCCTCGGTCTCCCCGACCATGCCTGAGATGAGATCAATGTTGATTTGATCAAAGGCAAGATCCCGGGCCCAACCGTAGGCCTCCAGGCACTCTGGAGAGCGATGGGCTCTTCCGTTTTCTTCGAGAATTTCGTCGTTGAAGTTTTCTACGCCGAGGCTCAGCCGGGTGACTCCTATCTCCCGAATAGCCTCGAGCTTGCCCTGGTTGAGCGTCCCGGGCTCGCATTCGAACGTAACCTCCTCGGCATCATCCCAGCCGATGGAGNTTCGAAGCCTGTCGACCAGGCCTCGAAGCTGTTTCGCGCTCAGGTAGGAAGGCGTNCCGCCGCCGAANTACACAAACTTAAAAGGACGGCCGCGGACCCCCGGCAGCTCCTGGTACANCTCGGCTTCACGCCCAAGCGCGCTCACGTACCGCTCGATCTCCTTGCTGTTCTTGTCGGTGTAGACCCTGAAGTAACAGAATTTGCACCGTTTACGACAGAAGGGAATGTGGAGATAGAGCCCTATCGGCGATTTCTCTTGCGGAGCGGTCTGGAGCGCGTCCAGCGCCGCGGGGAGATGCTCTTTATTCCAGAATGAAAAAGGCGGGTAATTCGAGATGAAATAGCTACCGACCTCAGTGGTGTCATCAGGAGTTGTTGAGCTCATGCAGTCTGGTCCACTCCGAGAGAAAAAGGCTCCTGGGCCTGCGCCCCGCACTGCTGTGCAGGAGNGACATGATACGGAATCAATATTAAGTAGAAAACTGATTTCCGGCCCAAGCTAATCCGACCGAAGAGCGCCAAGCACCGGGGTGCGCAGTGCGGCTCGCAGGGCGAAGAGGCACGAGCCGGCCCCTCCCGCAAGAACAGCCGCGAGAATAAGAGCGAGGGGCCCCCAGGAAATCTGCGAATGCGAGGAGGCGATCAGTGGAGCCGCNGCAATTAACGCGGAAACAGCACCCTGGATTTCTCCAAAAATGATCAGAAACAAGGTCTCCGCCAGGACCATGAGCGAAAGAGCCTTCCCTGAATAACCGAGGGCCTTCATCAGCGCGAGCTCTCCCCTGCGATCGTTTACATTCCTCATGAGAACGGCTCCAAGTCCAATGGTCCCCAGGAGCAGCCCCAGCCCTCCAAGAACCATGAAGGTCGAAAGGTAGGTGTTCTGGACCCGGTTAAACCGTGAAAGGATCTGACCTGATGACTGCAGGTCCAGGCCGAAGTTGCCGAGCTGGTCTTCGAGGCCCCCACGAAGAGACTCGGCCCCTTTAGGCTCAGTCTCNATGAAAAAGGTGGACCAGCCCCTTCGCCCGGGGAACATCTCTTCAAAATTTTGATTGGAAACCACAAGGGAGCCCTGGAACAGGCTGTTTGTGAGCAGGCCGACGATACGAAGGGACAGGTCGCGGCCCCGGCCATCCTTTATGGTTACGTCCTTCCCGAGTCCGCTGTGCAGGATCCATTGAACGGTATTGAGGTCGCCAATGGCCGGGACCGTCCCCGCGGGCCAGCTCTCCCGGGTCTGCTCCAGGAGAATCCACGGATTTTTATGTTCCTCTGCATTACCGGCAAGGGTCCCTCCCCAGGAAAATCCTCCACGCTCGATAAATTCCCGCGGAGCTCCGAGGATCCGGGGTTCCGTTGGCCGGTACAGATTGAGGCAGCTCGTCTCATCGCCGGGCCTCTCCCGCAGAGAAAATATATTGAAACCATCGCTCCCCATTGAATTAGAGAGTTCATCGTCAAGGCCGAGCTCTTCCCTGCCTTTGCGAGTCTCCAGCCGTGCATAAACAGGCGCGGCTGAGCGTCCGACGAGGGAGAACCCGCCGTCGCCCGATGAGAATTCCGGCTCACCGCCGGCAGGATCTTTCTGGTAGGCGGCGACGGTGACCACCACGAAGGTCGCAAGCGCTATAAGACCTGCAGTGAGAAGGCTCCGCCCACCGGCTCGCCGCCCATTCCGCAGGCCAAGTCGGACCATAGCCATCGCTCCCGCCCCCTTGAGCTGCCCTGCGGGGGAGGCTCGCAGAGCCCAGGAAAACAGCACCATGCCGGCGGCAAGCAGAGATGTCCCCATTCCAAGAAAAGACGGGACTGCCGGCAGGGCATCGAGCCAGGCAAGGGTGATAAAGGCCAGGGAAAGGGCAAGAAGCCCCAGGCCCGCATAGAGCCTTCGACGGCTCCCCGCAGCGGCATCGGAGCGGCTGGCCTCGCTGCAGGTCATTCCGCTGAGCAGCCTCCTTGGCGGCAGGCTGGTCAGCTTTTTAAGGACAAAATATCCAGTGGCCGCGGAGAGAACCATGGTGACGCCAAGGCTGATGACGAGGCTCTGGTTGACGACATGGAGGGAAAGAAAAGGTGAGTTGACAGCATCCTGCCACCAGGACTTGAGGCCGCGAATGAGCAAGGCCGCGTAGCCCACTCCGCCAAGAAGACCAGCCAGGGATCCGGCAAAAACCACGATCGCCCCCTCCATCGCCAGGACCCTCCGGATCCTGGCCCCGTCAAATCCGACCGCTCCGAGCATCCCAAGTGTCCTTGATCGTTTTTCGAGAGAAAGCCGCAGGGTCATCGAGGTGAGCATCAGGCCCGCGACGATGATAAAAAAGCTCATGCTGATAAACAGCATCCCAAAATCAGTGCCGGACCGGGCAGCGATTTCCGCCTCCTTGCGGATGTCCCGNAAATTCAATCCGAATTCTTCAGGAAGGATTGCTCGGCGAAGCCTGCCGGAAAAATCAGCTTTCATGGACTCTACATTGGCCTGCCCCGCAGCCTTGATCCTGAAAGATGTCAGCTGGCCATATTTTCCGGCCCAGAGCCNCTCCCCGACCGAAGAGTGAATGAATCCCTTCGGCGTGGTTCGNAACTCTTTCCAGTAATCCCCATCCGGGCCGGGGTCTCGAATTTTCGAATGGTCCAGCGGNAAGGGAGGATCCCAATCGGAAAAAGTTTCGGCATCGGAGACTCCGGGATATTCAGGGGTCCAGCCGGGGTCCAGGGCGGGCCCTGACAGCTGGACGACACCCTGCAGGTTGAGCTCGGCAGACCTTTCAACCAGTTCGTGTTCCGCCCCAATCACGTAAAATTTTACTGTGACCTTATTTCCCGCGACGGCCTCAAGGTCAGCCGCGGCCCACGAATTAAGAACGATTCCAGCTTCGTCAAGGAAGCCATCCCCTGNGCCAAATGAACCGAGAGGNGGCCCAGCCCTCGCTCCCGAGGGAAGGCGCCATGGGCTGACGGAGGCGACGAGAGAATAGGGGATCTCGTTNTCACCAACGCCAATCGCATTTGCAAGGTAGGTAAGNACCTCCTGCCGNTGGTACGGCGACTCAGAGGCCGCCGCCCTTGCGGCCTCAACCAGGCGTGAGTCCAGGAGAAAGTTNCGGCTCTCGAGAGAGACGTAATNCCGCCTGGGGTCCGCACGCAAAACAGCGCCGATGTCATCCAGCTTCCAGGCGGCCCGCAGTCGGCGCTGTGAAGATCCGGCCTCGGAGCCTTGCGTGTCTCGACAAACGATGATCGTGTTGACCTGAGCTTCTCTCCCCAGCTTCGCCTGCAGCCTTTCCAGGGAAACAAAAATATTCCGCGGCGTCTCCTGCTGGAGCTTGAGGTCGAAAATAGCCGTTCCTGAATCTTCCTCGATCCCCGCGACCTCGAGGCGAAGCCGCTCGGTGGTGTCCTCTCTCTTCCCAAGAGCATGCTCTCTGGGGATGTCGCTGTGGAGCTCAAAACTCACCACGAGGTCATCCCCCTGCTTCGCCCCGACGTCTGATGCCAAGGCGGAATTCACCTTCGCGTACTGGCTCCCAATCACCCAGGAGCGGNCATGNGGTGANGCTGCCGAGAACCTGGCATCGACACCAATGATATTCACCTCGGAAGACCGCTGGCGGGTGTCCGGGTGAATGACGCTTCCCCGCAGCAGTATCAGCGGGACTGAGTCGCGGCCGAGACCCAGTTCGGAGGCTAGTTCCTCGCNGAAAAACGCTGGAGATACAAGGGCGTGCCGGGTTCTCCCGAGGCGCTCAATAGCTTGAAGCCGAAGGCTCTCCCGAACGGAATCACCAACGAGCAGGGCGCCGCAGATCACCGCGCAGGTGGTGGCGATGCTCGCGCCGACGGCAAGATAAGATCGGCCATGCCAGGCGAGCCCCTTCATTGCTAAGCCCCAGCCGGTCATGGTTATTTCCCGGCCTCCTGGAGGGATCTTCCCGAGAAGGCCACTCTCCGTTGAAACCGCGAGGCGAGCCTTGCGGAATGGGTAACGACCACGAGGGTCGAGGCNANCGTCGANTGCAGCTCGACAAAAAGATCCGCAACCATCTCGGCCGTCTCGGAGTCCAGGTTGCCTGTCGGCTCATCGCANAGAACAAGCCCGGGGCGGCGAACCAGGGCCCTGGCGATNGCGGCCCTCTGGCGCTCACCCCCGGACAGCTCAGATGGCAGATGCCCAATTCGAGCTGAGAGACCAACCCTCTCCAGGAGTTCGCGCGCGACGGACTCAGGCTCTTCCCCCGACACATCACTTACAAGTGTCGGGAGAAGCACGTTTTCAAGGACCGTGCATTGCGGAAGGAGATAGTGGTCCTGGAAAACGAANCCGATCTCGGTATTCCTGAANGCGGCAAGAGCCTTGTCATCCAGCTGGAAGGGGTCTGAGCCGCCCAGGAGTACCGAGCCGGAGCAGGGCTCCTCCAGCGTTCCAAGAATATGCAGAAGCGTGCTCTTCCCGCAACCGGAGGCCCCCTGAATTGCAAGAGACTCACCTGACTCAAGCTCCAGGCTGATTCCGTCGAGAACCACCAGGGGCTCCGAGGGCGCGGGGTAAGTTTTGGACAGGTTTGAAATTGAGATTTTCAATGCGGCACACGTTCCTGGGGCTATCTTTTNTTGCTNGAGGGGGGGCCGAAGGTCAGCGGCTCGCCGGCGTGCGCAGTAAGCTGCGAGGCAAGAGAGCCTGGGATTGGACTGGACCTCATCACTCCTTCTGAGTCTCGCACAACACAGGCGACGCTGACCTCTCCGCGCGCGACCTCCTCCCCTTTGCTGGTGAAGAGGAATTGATAGGTGATGGAGCTCCGGCCGATCCTGNNCACCCTGAGCTGGACCTCCACAACATCCTCGAATTGAAGGGGNCGGGAATATTCGCACCGAGTTGAAAGTCTCGGGAAACCGTACGTGATGTCGTCCTCGCNAAGCTGGACGCTGAGCCCAAGCGACCTGAGGAATTCGTGTTCGGTCTCCTCCATAAATTGAAAATAGGAGGAGTAATGAATGATTCCCGCCAGATCGGTTTCTGAAAACTCCACCCGGCGCTCTTTACGGTAGTCTGATGGCATAAATTTAAATTACAGCATCCACGGAAGCTTTGCGAGAGGGAGCGGACATTTGGCGTCTAGGCGAGCCGGTTGTAATAGGCGATGGTGTCCTTCGCCATACGCTCCGAACTGAAANGCAACCTTGCCGNCTCCATCCCCTCCCGTCCGAGCCGATCCCGAAGGCCAGGGTCGGCGATTAATACNCCAAGAGCCGACTTCAGCCCATCTCTGTCTGTCGGGTCGTAAAGAAAGCCTCCCCCTCCCGGCCCGACAAGCTCCGGGAAGACCCCCTCATCGGGCAGAACAACTGGGACCCCACTGGCCATAGCCTCCAATGCGTAGAGACCCTTCGATTCCGGGCGTTGAGCTGGAACGGAGAAGAGGTCCAGCTCGGAGAGAAACTGAAGCTTCTCCTGCCTGTCAAGGGTNCCAAGAAGCTCGGTTCGATCCGACACGCCTGCACGGTCAAGGGAGCTGGAAACCCCCTCGAGCCATTCAGCCGAAGACCGAGGCAGGTAGCCGCCGGCCCGCAGGACCAGCTGATCGCNTCCATCGAGGGAGAGAGCGCAAAATGCCTGGCAGAGCTTATCCAGCCCCTTCTCCGGGCTTATCCTGGCAAAATAGCCCAGCTGGAGAGGGCCTGAGCTGTCCTTTTTGGCCTTCTGGCGATGCCCCTCGAGCGGGATCCCAGGCAGGATGACGTGAACCTGGCCTTCATCCAGCCCATATTTACCGCATACAGTCGAACGATATGCGGAGCTGACAGCGACCAGCCCATCCANNTCNTNCGCCCTGACCTGAATTTCTTCGATGCACTTTGATCGAAACGGCTCCGCGAGTTCATCGATAAAATGTTCTTCGGACTGCAAAGTGCAAACTATGGGTATGCCGAGCTCCTCCTTGATCCTCCTNGCCATGCCGACAAGAAGGAGATTGGAAATATGAACAATATCCGGTTTGAGATCCTTTTTGAGCCAGCCCAGAACCTGTTCAATCTCCTTCTTCTGATACCCCTCCTCGCCAAGCAGCATGGAATGAGTCATGGCGCCGAGCTTGGAGGCGTTGGTCCCCACCGGNAGCCTGGAAAGCAGNGCATCTACCGGCCGCGAGCCTAGCAGGCGATCAATCACAGGTCTGGGTTCACGCAGGTAAGCTACGTGCTGTTCAAGATAGGCTCGAATCCCATTAAAAAAGACAGGGCCTCGCCTCACCTCCGGCCCAGGCTCCAGGTCAGTCTGGAGAGGGGTGTAGATGGGAACCAGCGTGACCTCCTCTCCAAGGTCGCGGAGCGCGACTGCCAGGGCGTGGTCACGAAGGCAATTGCCGCAATACATCCCAGCCGCGCCGGCGGTAATGTAGGCAATTCTCACGACTTGACGTCCTGTCTCATTTCTTGGCTGGGTTCAGGTCAAAGCAATAGACCAGGCCGCTATCGCACCCAATCACCATTCGGCCATCGGCAAGAGCCGGCGAGGCGACAAAGGATCCGTCGCCCTCGAAGGTCCAGACCTTCTTGCCGGTAGCCAGCTCGAGCATGTAGATGTTTTTATCCGACGAGCCGCAGAGGATGCGGGTTCCTGCGATCACTGGAGAGCTCTCCACCCGGGACCTGGTCTGGAAGGTCCAGACAGACTTTCCGGTGGCGCGATCAATTCCATGAATCAGCTTGTCTCGCCCTCCGGCAACAACCAGCTTTTTGCCAAGGGCGACTGAGGCGTAATAGGGAAACCGTCGTACGGGGTGCTGGTAAGACCAGAGGATCTTTCCCGCCTTCCAGTCAACTCCTTTGATCTGGCTCCCGTAGGTTCCGACATAAAGCTGATTCCCATCAACAGCCGGAGAGGCTGCCGTGTTCTCCCCAAGCTCAAGCTGGCTGACCTCCTTGCCGGTCTTGACATCAATAACGCGAAGCAGCCCATCGCAACCTGCCACAAAAGTCTTCCCTTCGCTGATGGCTGGACTGCAATGGACAGGAGCGCCGGTCTCCACCTTCCATAACAATTTGCCCGTCTTGCAATCAAGGCAGTACAAGAATCCATCGTAGGATCCGACCAGCAGAGATGGGCCTGAGAAATTAACGCTGGAGAGAATCTCCGCGCCGCCCTCGGTTTCATAGGTCCAGAGAGGCTTGCCGGTGGCGGCATCGACTGCATGTACAAATCCAAAGTCGTCACCGAAGAACAGCCTTCCATCCCGGATACCCGGAGATGATCGTATGCCGGCCTTGACCTTGTGTTCCCAGATCTTCTTTCCTTTCCGGTCGCCNGCCANCAGTTCGAGNGCGACAACCCTGCCATCGACGCCGGCGGCATAAACCCTGCCCCCGGAGATCGCCACGGTGGCCTCAACGGCGTCCCCCATGTCAAAAGCCCAGGCCAAGCCGGGCTTGTCAGCCGGGGCTACCTTCCTCACCCCGGCCTGGAGTGTCCCTCCCCTGAACACCGGCCAGCTGCCGGATTCGGGGTCGGCCGCCTGCAGGCGGGGAGGCTCGCCCTTCCCGGAGGCCTTATCCTGGCCCTGCATCGGCGAGAGGAACAGAAAAAGGGCGAAGGTGAAAAGCGGAAGCCCGGCAAACAGCGAGCCACCTTTATTCGTATGAAAGCCGCTCATGTTGTTTTTAAACCCTTCGAGATGCCTTGGGCCAGGGGTTGGAGTTTCGACCTCAATACGCCGCGCGATATATTTCGCTGAAGCCGACCGGGGTGACCTCCCTGGGATTGAACTGAGCCGTCCACTGGCCAGCGGCCTCGAGCGACATCAGGGGGATGTCTTCCTTCTTTACTTTGCAATCAGACAGCCGCTCTGGCAAGCCGCTAAGCGATCTAAATTCTTCAAGCCTGGAAGCAAGCGAATCGCCCCCTGCGGATGAAGCCCCGCAAAGTTCCCGGTAATCATCCTCACAGGCAACGGAGTTGAACCTGACGACAACGGGAAGCAGGAGCCCGACAGCGACGCCGTGGATGACCCCATAACGCGCGGTGAGCGGGTTGGCTGCCGAATGAGCCGCCCCTAACATTGAGTGCTCAATAGCGAGCCCTGCGAGGCACGCCCCGAGCTGCATGGCAGCCCGCGCCTCCACATCCTCCGGAAGCTCGATCACTTTTTGAAAATTTTCGCTCAGCAGGTTCCAGGCCTCTACTGAAAGTTTTTTGGACACATCGTTTCTTTGCCGGGTGACATAGGATTCAACCGCATGGGAGATCGCATCGATTCCTGTGGCGGCTGTGACCTGCACCGGCTGGGTGACCGTGGTGAGGGGATCGAGTATGGCCACCTTGAATGCGGCTCGCTTGTCGCCGCAGGCCATCTTCTGATGGGTCGCGGCATCGGAAATCAGCGCGAAGGACTGGGTCTCACTCCCTGTCCCGGAGGTCGTGGGAACCCCGATCATGGGCAAGAGCTCGGAGGTGGCCTTCCCAACGCCACGGTAGTCGGCCATCGAACCGCCGCAGCTGTAAACGAAATTGATGCCCTTGGCGCAGTCCATGGCGCTGCCTCCGCCAAGGCCGACCAGCAGGTCCGGCCTGAAGGCGTTTGCTCGCTCAAGCCCCTCGCCAACGTGGATCGTGGTAGGGTTCTCTTCCACTCCCTCATATAGATCAACCGCAAGGCCTGCCGATTCAAGTGAATCCAGCCCGCGCTGGGTGTGCCCAGCCGATGCCACCCCTCGATCTGAAACGACCAGGACCCTGGCGGCACCAAGCTCCTTTGACAGCTTCCCTAGCTGAGCAAGGCTGCCGGGACCGGCAACAATTCGTGTGGACGAGTATTTATCTAGAAGATCCTTCGACATGTATTTCAGGCGACATTAACCGGGTCTTGGAGCCGCCCCTAACAACTATCTATATGTAAGGCTGGAGAAAATTCAGGCGCCAGGGTCAATAAACTCCGACGACGACATCCTGCTCCAGGCTGCCGAATGGCCTGACATCGCGAACCCCGTCCCAGGGGTAGGCGGAAATCGGCTCGGACCGATAGGCCTCATCTCTCTCGAGGAAGCCGGGGACAAAAAACTCCCTGGTGAGGGTCGTGAGCTTGACCCGGCCGAGCTCTCCGTAGCCTGCGACATCAGCAGGAGAGTCCGGTTGAACCACCTGAAGAACCGCCCTGGGTTGAGGCGCGAAATAGGTAATAGCGTATCCTCCACCAGGTACATAGGGGCGATTACAGGCGAGCCCCATGAGCGTATTTCCATAGGTGGGGACAAAGTCTATCCCGGGAACGAGCTCTTCCCTGGCCTTCCGATGGAAGGCCTCATCCATTTCAGTCCCGCCGCAGAAAATACCGGTTATTCCAAGCCGTCCGATGTCGACCTTTTCGCATAGAGCCTCAAGAAGCTTGGGGGTCGTAAACATACATTTTACATTCGGATGAGCCCTGAGAATGGTCAGGGCCTGATCTACCACGTGATCTTTATAGGCCTGGGCGCCCTCAATCCAACCTCGCTTGAGACACTTGACGACCCACCTTGGATCCATGTCGAGGCAGAAGGAGATGCCTCCCCGATGCTGGGCAAGGTGCTCTACGGCCAGGCGAAGCCGCCTTGGGCCTGTAGGCCCGAGAGAAATCCAGTCCGAGCCGGGAGGGAAGCTCTCATCGGAGAGCGTCTTGCTGAACAGCTCATAATCGATCCTGAAATCTTCACTGGAGATCCGGCTCTTGGGAAGGCCCGTGCTCCCGCCTGTCTCGAAGATGTAGATGGGCTTTCCAGCAAGGCCCTTCGGAACCCACCGCTCAACCGGACCGCCGCGCAGCCATTCGTCCTCAAACGCATCAAAGCGGGACAGGTCGTCGAAGCTCCGAACCTCTTCGCGGGGGTCCCAGGAAAGATTTTCGGCGTAATCGAGCCAGAAAGGGCAGCCCGTTTCAGGGCTGAAGTGCCAATCGACAACCTCGCGAACCCAGGAGTCAAGCTCTCCCGCCGCATGCTGAACCTGCCCAGCGGTTGCCTCTAAACTTTCGGTTGTTTCGGTCACGTGCGAGCCTGTTTTCTTTTCAGTTCTTTTTCTCTGAGATGGCGAACAGGGTGGTCCTGTTGGCGATATAGAGGACTCCGTCAACCGCGACAGGGGTGGTGTAGACCGAGTTGTCCATATTGGTTTCACTGATGACTTTCATCTTCTTGCCGTGCTCCAGCACCACGACATCTCCATCCTCATCTCCAAGAAAGACCTTGCCATCAATGACCGTGGGCGACCCCCAGACGGCAGCCAGCATGTCATAAACCCAATAGGGCTTGCCGGTCTTTTCGTCGAGGCAATGCAGGAAGCCGCTCAGGTCAGAGATATACAGCAGGCCGTCCGCGATGGCGACAGTGGAGATCGTTCGCTTGAATTCCTCACCGCCGTAATGCCAGATCTTGGCCTTCCCGGTGATATCTCCGGCTGCGCCATTTGCATCGATGGCATAGAGATGCCCGATACCCTCTCCGTGCTCCGGGTCCTGGCCGACGGCAAGATAGACGAGATCGCCAAGCATAACAGCGGTGGAAATAATATTATTGCGTGTCCCGAGGCCTCCCAGCTCCCATTTAGAATCCTTCGGGTTGAGATCAAATTTCCACAGGAGATCTCCATCGGTCGGCTTGAAGCTATAGAGCCATCCATCTCCTCCCGGGAAGAGCACCTGGGGAACTCCATTGGCCACGCCGTAGGTCGCGCAGGACCACTGCCCGTGAAGAATGCCATCGCCTGGCGCGTTGCTGCCCCAGGCCATCTNGCCGGTCTTCTTATTTACAGCGAGGAAGCTGGGCGCCCTGGGNTTAGGGATGGCGATATGGTCACGCTCAACTCCATTNGATGTAATCAGGAAGACCAGGTCTCCAACGACAAGGGGCGAGCACGTTGCCAGGTTATGGGGAAAAACGCCAAACTCGTTGAGCATGTCAAGGACCCAGATGAAGTCTCCATCCAGCTTGCTGGTGTATTTTTCGTCCTTATAGGGTCCATCATTTTCGCCATCGAGGAACCCCTCGACATCAGCGCAAACCAACTCGCATCGATTGCTGATGTAGTAAATGAACCCACCTTCAATTACCGGAGACGAGCAGATCCCCTGCTCCGGCCAGTCATTCACACGGCCCTGGCTGAGCTTGTCATGAACCGCCTGCCAGAGGAGCTTGCCATCGGCCGCAGAGAAGCACATGACATTTCCCTTGTCGCCGGCGATGTCGGGGTTCCTCTTACCCTCGTTGTTCGTACCGACGAACACCCTTCCATCGGCGATGCTTGGATTGCCATAGCTTTGAGAGCCGAGAGGGGCGACCCACTTGATGTTTTTCCCGCTCGAGACATCCCAGGAGGAAGGAACGCCCGTAGCGAAGGCGTTGGCCATATTCCTGGACGTCTGCCCCCCCCACATGGGCCAGCTCTGGGCAACCTTGGCATCTTTCTTTGAATCGGTTTTTTTCGCGGGAGCTTCCCTGGGAGGATCCTTTGTGTCCTTCCCGGCCGCGGCCTCTTTTGACTTTTCCTCATTATCCAGAAGGACCTCGCAACCGCCGGCAATTGCCACCGAGATCACGGCGAACAGCAGCAGCGCCGGCAATCGGCAATATGGCCTGTAAGTATTTTCAAGATGCATCGAATCTTCTTTCATTAATGCCGCAGCGCAGGCCGGCAAGAAGCCGGACCCTGAGGAGGGCGGGCCGTTTATTTGTTTTCAGTGATAATGATGTTGTCGTAGAAAATCTCGCCGCCGATTTTCTTGTCTGTGCTTCCGGCAGAGTAGGCGTAGAGCCCTGGGGCTCCGCTGAGGTTGGGGGTCGAATCGTTCGCTTCAAGGGTCCAGGCAGCCGGCTCTTCCGTCCCTCGCTTCCAGACCTTGGCCCGCACGATGGCTTTGCCGCCGGAGCGGTCCACCTTCATCTTGGCGGTGTACCAGACCCCTGGGTCCCACTTGAACTTTATCTTTTTTTCAATCCTCGGCATGGGAGACCAGGAGACGATCCTGGCGCCCTGGCGGTTCCCAAGCAGATCAAAGCGATACCTGCTGACAAAGAAGCCCATGTCGGGAAGCTGAAATTTCTGCTCTGTCCCCATCATGTCCAATTGAAAGGTGTAACCTTTCTGGGAATGAAGCCCGAAGTACATCCTTGCAAGAATGAACTTCGGCTTGTCGGAGAGCTTCTTGAGCACCTTGTTGCCATCCAGGTCGACGACCTTGAATTTGACCGCCCCCGCGCTGATCCAGCCTGAGGGCGCGAGCCCCGGCTCGCGATCTTCAAAGTCAATCTTCAAAGGGAGCGGAGGAACAACCCTGACTCGGGCGGAGCCCTTAAGGCCTGCATGGGAGGCTGTCAGAGCCCCCCCCTGGAAGGAGCCGTCCCGGGCCGTGGACAGCACGCCCTTGGCATCCACTTTGCCGCTCAGGCCGGACACGGACCACTCCGGGGCGCATTCGCCAATAAGCCTTCCCCTCGAATCAAACAACAGCGCCTTGAAGGCGAGAGCCTTTCCCGGGTGGGTCTCCACCTCGGCAGGCAGCACCTGGATATGCGAGGGCTTCGCTCCGGCCTCAGCCTTTCCGGCGCTGGCCGGCCATGGANNGCCCTGCCNCNCCNGCGCCGGCGGANGCCTTGCCNATGCAGTAAATGTTCTGTGANGTACAGAAATACACCTTCCCCCTGGCNATGCATGCGGATCCGTTAATTTCCATNGGNCGCCCATCTTTCAGNGCGAACTTCTCCTTGCTCAAGGTCACNGCCTTCTTGTCNCCAAGCTTCAATATAGAGAAGTGGCCGCTGACCTCGCCCACGTAGAGCTTGCCATCTCCAACAACAGGAGATGCCTTGAGGACTGTGCCGACATTGTGAACCCAGGCCTCNTTGCCTGTCTTCAGGTCAAAGCAGTGGATGTTTGCNGAGTTCGATCCGACATAGAGGTACTTGTCATCNGCGGCTGGCGAAGAGTATCCCGCTGTCAGGCCATCNACCCTCCAGACCTCGTTCGTCNCGGTGATGTCNCCCGCCCCNGANGCCTTAAAGCATACGACTCGGCCCATCACAGGTTGCTTGGAATCGGTGCTGAACTGGTTCTCTTCGCTATGGCAGGCGTAGACAAGGCCGCTATGCACAACAACCGATGCATTGAGCCCGCGCTTGGACAACCTGAAGGTCCAGACCTTCTCGCCTGTCGATGATTTCAACCCATAGACATTGCCATCCGCGCAACCGACCACCAGGAGCCGGACGCCATCGACAACCGCCACGGAAGGCATCGAATAGGTGGTGTCAAGCGGCGCGCCGCCCGGAGTCGACCACCAGATGGTCTCGCCGGTGAGCTTGTCGAGAGCGAGATACCTGTGCGAACCTCTTCCCTGTTTGCCCCAGGATGAATTAAGAAAGCTGATAACAACCCGGCCCTCATCCACCATGGGTGTATGGGTCCGCCCTCCATAGCCGGAGATCCGGCCAAATTCCTCGGTGAGCGAGTGACGCCAGACCAGCTTTCCTTCCTTGTCGATACAGGCGAAAACTCCCTGGACGCCATGGACAATTACATTGCCCGTCTCAGGATCGACACATGGATTGGACCAGCCGACACGAGTTGAGGGTATGTCGGTAAGGAAAATATTAAATGCGTAACGCCAGAGAACCTTGCCGGATTCAGCGTCCATGCACACGACCTCCTCCTGCCAGGTTTCGCCCTGGCCGGTAAGGTGGAGGACGTAGATCCGCCCATCCCATGCAACGGGGGCCGAGCGAGCCCCAACAGGCATTGTCCAGAGCAGGTTCTCGCCATCCTTTGACCATTTGGCAGGCAGATTTTTCTCAGGAGAGAAGCCCCTCTGNCCAGTTCCGCGCCATGTGGGCCACTCATCGGCGGCAACGCTGCCCTGCAACANGAGCCCTGTGATCACAACGGCGGCAATGAGAGCCGAGGTCTGAAATAAAACCGGTTTTTCGCGCAAGTTCATCACTGGTTATCCTTCTCTCTGACCAATCTCCTGGCTTTCAATTCATGCCGAGGCAAGCTCCCCCGCTCCACAAGGCGCACCCTGACTCTAAACAGCAGGGCATCATGCAATGCCTTGGCAATGCGCCCTGGAAGTTCTTCCAGGGCAGCGGAGTCGTCTTCGCCGGCACTGCCGGCGGGCTCAATGTCCACTTCAAGGGAATTCAAGTCCCCAGACTCTACCACCCGCAGNCGATATTCCGCAACCTCGCGAAATTCCCGTATAACGGTTTCGATTGCGGTGGGGTAGACATTGTTTCCTNTAACAAAAAACATGTCGTCCGCTCGTCCGAGGANCCCTCCATCGAAGAGNTTNAGGNCGGCGCCCCGGCCTGCTCCNCCTTGNCCATCCTGGNTCTTCAANCTCACCATATCACCCGTCCTGTAGCGCAGGAGGGGGCTGCCGCTTCGCCCAAGATTGGTAAGCACCAGCTCNCCAGCATCTCCAGCCTCAACCTCTTCACTGGAGCCTGGCTTGACAACCTCGATGATGAAATCCTCNTCCAGAGGGCAGAGCGCCCCTGGGCTTTCCCGGGATTCATAGGTAACGCACCCGATTTCTGTCATCCCATGATGGTCCCTCACCTCNGCCCCCCACAGCTCGGCAATGCGCTTGCGTGTACCAGGGACCAGCCCCCCGGGCTCGCCAGCGACAACAAGAAGNCGGACGGAGCGGCCTGAAAGCTCAATGCTATTTTCTTCGGCCACCTCGGCGAGGTGAAGGGCATAGGTAGGCGTACAGCAAACCACGGTGATCTCGTGCTCGAGCAGGTAAGNAAGGCGCCCGACGGAGCTCATGCCTCCTCCCGCCAGGCAAAAGTTGCCTAGCTGGAGGCCTGCCTCGAAGGCGCCCCAGAACCCAATAAAAGGTCCAAAGGAGAAAGGAAAGAAAATACGGTCTGACTTCTCAAGGCCGACCCCGACATAGACCTTCTTCCAGCAGTCGATGAACCATTGCCAGCTGTCAGCAGTATCCAGCCAGTAAATGGGCGCTCCCGTGGTCCCCGACGTTCGATGGATGCGACGGTAGCAATCCAGCTCGTAGGTCAGATTCGACCCATAAGGAGGAAATTTTTCCTGGTCGGCCTGGAGCTCTGATTTCTCTGTAAACGGAAGCTTTTCAAGCAGTTCTTCAAGGGTTCCGCCCTCGTCCAGGTCTGATATTTTGAAACCAGATTTGTCTAATTTATGCCGATAAAAACTATTGCTGGGATAGATCTCTTTCAGGAGATTCGTGAGCTTCTCCAGCTGAAGTTTTTTCAAGCCGTCGTGTTCATCTTCGATGTGCATATTTCTGCCGAAATGGATCTGTTCGCTAAGATATGGGCTGGACTCAAAAACGCCGCCCTCACACAAGGATTATATTTTTACTCGGCTAAAAAACCAAGCCCATCAATCCCCGGTAAAGCCGGTTTATAAGGAAACTGGAAATGAGCCAGAGGGTTTGTTTCAACATTTAGAGGACCTGAACACTCATGAGTAATATGCGAATCCACCCCATCGTCAGCATAAGCCTGCTTGCCTGCGTCATCCTCCTGTCCTTTACCTTCGGATTCGCTGAAGATTCAGGCCGCCTGGCCCCTGAAACCTTCCCCGGCCACTCAAGCTGGATTACCTCTATCGCTGTTTCAGGAAATGGGGAAGTCATCGCCGCCGGCGGCGGAGAGACGCTGACGATCAAGCCGGGACAGGCTAGTTTTTTCGACACCGGGTCAGGCACAAAACTTAGCGGCTTCGAGCCGCACAAGAGCACGGTCTGGTCCGTCTCGATCTCCCCTGACGGAGAAA
>PAOC01000045.1 GCA_002708465.1 Planctomycetota bacterium | reverse complement strand
CATGAAAAAATCCTCGCGGCCACGGCTCAACGGGGAGCCGACTACGTCTTCGAAGCGACCGGCTCCGCGGAAGTCCAGGAAGCCGCATTTGATTCTGTTCGACCCGGGGGAAAACTCATCCTGGTCGGTCTCTCAGCCACAGGAACAGCAACGAATTTCCCCGGATCGGTCATTACGCGGCTGGAAAAAACCATTCTCGGCTCCTACTACGGCTCCTGCGACCCGCACAGGGACTTCCCCCTCTATGCCGCAATGTACCTGCGTGGAGAGCTCGACCTCGACAGGCTGGTATCAAAAACCTACCGCCTCGAGGAGATCAATACCGCCTATAGCGATATGCTCGAAGGCAAGACAGCACGGGGCTTAATCACCTTCTGAGGGGTGCTGGAGGCCCCTCTCAGGCATAGACGCTCCTCTCTGCGCCAGAGGTGTAAGCCGACCGGTTTTCTCCCCTGTAAACAGGTCAATTACAACTCGGTAAATTTATTGACCTGTTTCATACAAGTGACTTAGCATCTTGTGGTTACGCGAAGAGTTGTCATTCGGTTGGTTCTTTTATTCACGGCCTGCACCTGGAGACTCCACATGAAGAGCAATAAACCAAGCCGCCGCGATTTCCTCACTGTCGGTGCCATCGGTGGCCTCGGTCTTACCCTGGACCAGTACTTCCGCATCAAGTCCGCCAACGCCGATCAGAAGTTTTACGAAAGCAAGGAAGGCCCCGCCAAGTCGGTCATCAACATCTTCATGCCNGGCGGCATGGCGCACCAGGACACCTTCGACCCCAAGCCCTANGCTCCCCTGGCCTACCGCGGNGAGCTNGGNAATATCGGCACCAAGCTACCNGGCNTNCGCTACGGCGAGGTCATGAANCANACGGCCCAGGTGGCTGACAAGATNACCGTNGTNCGCTCNATGAGNCACGGCGAGGCNGCCCACGAACGCGGCACNCACAATATGTTCACCGGCTACCGNCCGAGCCCNGCNCTCGTNTTCCCNAGCATGGGNAGCATCGTCTCTCACGAGTTCGGNCCGCGCAAGAGCCTGCCGCCCTATGTCTGCATACCTGGCCAGCCCAATACCTTCGCGGGCTCCGGCTACCTGAGCTCTTCCTACGCTCCCTTCAGCCTCGGCAGCGATCCCGCCAGCGGCGGCTTCAAGGTCCGCGACCTCAATCTTGCCGGCGGCATCAAATCGGAGCGCTTCAACCGGCGGCGCTCGATCCTCGAAGCGGTCAACGCTCACTTCAAGGAGACGGAGAAATCCGATGGTCTCGAGGCCATGGACACGTTCTACCAGAGAGCCTATGGCCTCATCAGCTCAAAGGAGGCCAAGGAGGCCTTCAACATCAANGCCGAGCCCGCCAAGCTGCGCGATGAATACGGCCGCAACNCCGCCGGNCAGAGGCTCCTGCTNGCNAGGAGGCTGGTCGAGGCCGGNGTACGGTTTGTCACCCTGACCTACGGCGGCTGGGACATGCACAACAATATCCGCAACTCGATGAGAAGCCAGATGCCCGCCTTCGACCAGGCCTTCGCCCGGCTGATCAAAGACCTCGACACACGCGGACTGCTCGATTCAACCCTGGTCGTGGTAACGACTGAATTCGGACGCACCCCCAAGATCAATGGAAACGCGGGAAGAGATCACTGGCCTAAGGTCTTCAGCATTGTCCTGGCCGGTGGAGGAATCAAGAAAGGGTTCATCTACGGAAAGTCAGATGCGACAGCTACAGAACCCGAGGAAGATGGCCTCTCGGTAGCGGACTGGGCGACCACGGTCTACCACCAGCTGGGTATCGTGGCGGACAAGGAGCTCATGGCTCCGGGTGACCGACCGATCGAGATCTGCGATGGCGGCAAGGTTCGCAAGGAGCTGCTCGCCTGAGAATCGCCGGAGGCCGGGCCTGCAGGGCTGTCTCCCGAGAGCAATTCTTCGCAGAGCAGCTCGTCTTATCGGACCCTGGAAAACGACAAACGAACCCTGTGGCCACGGAAAGTATTCATATGCCCCTAAACAGCAAAAACCACCCGCCTCGGGCCATTCCGTTTCTCTCCATCTGCCTCCTGCTCCTGGCGTCCGCCCATCTGCCGGCAGCATCTCCATCGCTGGGCTCGATCATCCCCAGGGGCGGCCAGCGCGGGACCGAGCTGGAGCTGAACTTCAACGGAGATCGGCTGGCGGATGTAAAAGAGATCCTCTTCTACTCACCGGGCTTCAGCCTCGTTGAGTTCAAGACGACCAACCCCAAACACGTCCTCGCCAGGGTCAAGATCGCCGCCGACTGCCGGCTGGGCGTCCACGCCATGCGGCTGCGCACAGCCACAGGCATCTCCGATATGAAGACCTTCTTCGTCGGCGCTCTCGCAGAGGTAGCGGAAAAGGAACCCAACAGCGACTTCGCTGCCCCGCAGAAAATCTCTCTCAATACAACCGTAAGCGGCATCGTGAAGAACGAAGACGTCGACTACTACGCTTTCGAGGTAAAAAAAGGCCAGCGCATCTCCGCCGAGATTGAGGCTATGCGGCTGGGCAATACGATCTTCGATCCCTATATCGCGATCATGAACGCGGGCCGCTTCGAGATCGCGTCCTCAGACGATTCCGCGCTTCTGCGCCAGGATTCAACCTGCCAGGTGATCGCCCCCGAAGCTGGAAACTACTATGTACAGGTTCGAGAGAGCTCCTACGGAGGAAACGGCAACTGCCGCTACCGCCTTCATGTCGGCACCTTCCCGCGTCCCAGGGGGCTGCTCCCGGCCGGCGCGAAGATCGGCCAGGAAATCGAGATTACCTACCTGGGCGATGCGAGTGGCGACCGCAAGCAGAAGGTGGCCGTACCCCAGGCTGTCCGCAGCGACTTCGGACTCCACCTCCAGGACGATGGAGGGGTGTCACCCTCCAGGAACGTCTTTCGCCTCAGCGAATACGGAAATACGCTGGAGGTCGAGCCCAACAATAACCACGCCAAGGCCACCGCGGCAACCGCTCCCGGGGCCTTCAACGGCATCATCTCCGAGCCCGGCGACATCGACTGCTTCCGGTTCAAAGCCAACAAAGGCCAGGTCTTCGAGGTGGAGCTTTACGGCCGCAGGATTCGCTCCCCCCTGGATTCCGTCATCAACATCGCGCATTTCTCCGGCAAGGGACTCGCCGGGAACGATGACTCGCGCGGCCCGGACAGCTACTTCCGTTTCACGGCCCCGGAGACCAAGGAATACGTTGTAACGGTACGCGATCACCTGGGCAAGGGCGGGCCGGACTATGTCTACCGGTTTGAGCTCACACCCGTAAAGCCCGGCCTGAGCCTGACGATTCCGAGGGTTGCGCGCTATTCCCAGGAACGCCAGTCCATCTCCGTTCCCAGGGGCAACCGCTACGCCGCCCTGGTCTCCGTCAGCAGGCGGAATTTCGGCGGAGACCTGGTCTTCAGCTGCGCCGACCTCCCGGCAGGCATCAATATCCANGGCGAAAACATGCCGTCAAACCTGACAACCATACCCGTACTTTTCGAGGCGGCCGCCGACGCCCCCTTGTCCGGTAAAATCTGTAATGTCCGCGCCCGGCATATTGACGAGTCAAAAAACATCAGCGGCGGCTTCCGTATCGGTGTTGACCTCCTGGTCGGCAACCCGGGTCAGTCGGTCTACCTGAACCACGCCCTCGACGGCCTGGCCGTCGCGGTGACTGAAGAGGCGCCCTTCAAGCTGCGAATCATAGAGCCCAAAGTGCCCATCGTTCGCAACGGATCGATGTCTCTCAAGATCGTCGCCGAGCGCAAGGAGGGGTTCACCGCGCCCATCGGGCTCCAGATGGTCTTCAACCCTCCAGGGGTCACATCCCAACGAAGCGTCAATATCCCGAAGGACAAGAGCGAGGCCTATATCAACCTGAATGCAAACGGCGGAGCCCAGGTGCGGGCCTGGAAAATCGCCGTCAACGGCTCCAGCGGCGGGATCTGGGCAGGCTCACAGCTCGCCACCCTCAGCGTAGCCGAGCCCTACATTGACCTCGCTGCAGAAAAGACCTCAGTAGAGCAGGGCAAGGAAACCGAGATCTTCTGCAAGATCAACCAGAGAACAAAATTTGAAGGCAAGGCCCAGTTAACCCTCTTCGGACTTCCACACAACGTCAAGGCTCCGGGAATGGAAATTGACGCGGCCACCAAGGAGGTCACCTTCAAGGTAACTGTCGCCAAGGACAGCCCGGCGGGAAAACACAAAACCATTGCCTGCCGCGTTGAGATCATCCAGAACGGCGAGTCGATTGTCCATTCAAGCGGCGGCACCGAGCTTCGAATCGACAAACCCTTGCCGCCGCCGAAGCCCAAGAAAAAACCTCCGCCCAAGGTTGCCAAGAAAGTGGAGAAGCCGAAGCCCAAAACTCCGCCCAAAACTCCGCCCAAGAAACGTCTCACCCGGCTGGAGAAGCTGCGTCTGCAATACAAGAAAACCAAGGAAGATGGCTCCTGAGAGCCTAGCTGGCATCGTGAAAAAGACCAATCGCCTTCCATTCGTGTCTGCCCTCGTCCTGTTGACCTGCGCCCTCGGACCGTCCGGCCGAATCGGGGCCGCCGAGCTTGCCGGGATCACCGCCTACCCGGGCGACGTACAGCTCAGCACCCGGCGTGACCGGCAGGCGGTCATTGTCCAGGCGCTCTATTCAAATGGCCTGACCAGGGACGTTACCTCTGAGGCGAAGTACACCCTCGCCGACCCGACCCTGGCGAAGCTCGAAGCAGGCTTCGTCCTGCCGGTGAAGGATGGGGCCACCGAGCTGCGAATCGAGNTCGAGGGAAAATCCATNGCCCTGCCGGTCACGGTCAAAGATGCCGCAGTGGACAGGCCCGTCAGCTTCAAGCTCGATGTCATGCCGATCTTCATGAAGGCCGGCTGCAATACCGGGAGCTGCCATGGAGCGGCCCGCGGCAAGGACGGCTTCAGGCTGTCCCTGTTCGGCTTCGACCCAGATGGGGACTACCATCGGCTGACAAGGGAGCTCAATGGCCGCCGGCTCAACCTCGCGCTGGTACATGACAGNCTCATCCTTGAAAAAAGCGCCGGGCGGGTCAGCCATACCGGAGGNAAGCGGTTTGAAAAAGATTCTGACCTCTACGGGACTCTCGTGCGCTGGCTCGAAGCCCGAGCTCCACGGGACCCTGCGAATCTCCCCCAGCCAACCAAAATCGAATTCTATCCCCCCAGCGCCGTTCTCAACGGCGAGGGNGCGACCCAGAAGNTGACNGTTCGAGCCCGGTATTCCGATGGGNCCAGCCGTGACGTTACCCAGCTCGCCTACTTCCTGTCAAACAATGAGACCTCGGCGAAGGTGTCCCAGCAGGGCATCGTGAGCGCCGGAGCGCGGGGCGAAGCTTTCATCATGGCGCGCTTCGCCACCTTCACGGTCGGCAGCCATTTCATCGTCCTGCCCAAGGATCTCGAATTCCAGTTCCCCGAGGTGGAGCAGAGCCACTATGTCGACGCCCTGATCAACGACAAGCTCAAGAAGCTCCGGGTGGCGCCCTCGGTGCTCTGCTCTGACGANGTCTTCCTGCGACGCGCCTATCTCGACATCATCGGCCTGCTGCCCACGGCCGAGGAATACGCGCGCTTTTTCGCGGACAAAGAAGAGGGCAGGCGCACCAGGCTCGTAGATGAATTGCTTGGCCGAAAGGAGTTTGTAGAACTCTGGGTCATGAAGTGGGCCGAGCTGCTGCAGATCAGATCCTCCAACCAGGTGAGCTACAAGGCCATGCTGCTGTACTACAACTGGCTGCAGGACAAGGTCGCCAACAATGTTCCGATGGACAAGATGGTGAGCGAGCTCCTGGGCGCCAGCGGCGGAACCTTCAAGAACCCCGCCACCAACTACTATCAGAATGAGACCAACACCCTGAAGGTAACCGAAAACGTCGCCCAGGTTTTCATGGGAATGAGGATCCAGTGCGCCCAATGCCATAACCATCCCTTCGACCGCTGGACCCAGGATGATTATTACAGCTTCGCCTCGTTCTTCTCCCAGATCGGCCGGAAACGGGCCGAGGATCCCAGGGAGACCATCGTCTTCAACTCCCGCAGCGGCGAGGTGCGCCACCCCGTCGGCAACCGGGTCATGAAGCCCAAGTTCCTCGGTGGCGTGACCCCGGATCTGAAGGGCAAGGACCGGCGGGTNGCGATGGCCAACTGGCTGGTATCAGCCGAGAACCCCTTCTTCGCCACCAACCTGGCCAACATGGTCTGGGCCCATTTCTTCGGCAAGGGGATCATCGATGAGGTCGACGACGTCAGGGTCAGCAATCCTCCGGCCAACGGCGAGCTGCTCAACGAGCTGGGCCGCCGCTTTACCGGTTACAAATACGATTTCAAAAGGCTGGTGCGNGACATCTGCACCTCCAGGACCTACCAACTCGCCACCCAGACGAATCAGTCAAACGAGTCTGACACGCGCAATTTTTCGCATGCATCGCTGCGCAGGATTCGATCCGAGATCCTCCTCGACTGCATCACGCAGGTAACCAATACGAGCAATAAATTCCGCGGGCTCCCCAAGGGCGCGAGGGCGGTCCAGATCGCGGATGGATCGACCACCAATTATTTCCTCCAGGCCTTCGGCCGCGCCAAGCGTGAAACCGTCTGCTCCTGCGAGGTCCAGATGGAGCCCAATCTCTCCCAGGCGCTTCACCTGATTAACGGCGACACCGTCGAACAAAAGATCAGGCAGGGCGGGCTTATCAAGGCCCGCCTGGATGAAAAAAAGACGCCCGATGAGATCATCGAAGAATTGTACCTCCGCTGCTTCTCGCGCAGGCCTGTTGAAAAAGAGCTGGCCAGCCTGAAGTCCATCCAGGCAGCGGCCCCCAACCAGAAAGAGTTCCTCGATGACCTCTTCTGGTCCCTGCTCAACTCNCGGGAATTTCTCTTCAACCACTGACNAACACCCCAGCCATGTCATCCAGAAGCCCATCACCAGCAGGAAAAACCACGACCGCGGCGCTGCTCGCCCTGCTCGGCGNCCTCGNCATGGCNNGCTCCCCCNCCATAGCCGGCGGCGAAGACGCTGCGCCCAAGGAGGCGCGGATCACCTACGATGATCACGTATCCGAGATCTTCCGANCCCAATGCTTCAAATGTCACAACCAGGACCGCAANAAGGGCGGGCTCGCTCTCAACACCTACGGNCTGGCGATGGAGGGCGGAAGCTCCGGNAAGGTGATCAAGCCCGGGGAGCCCGGCTCCAGCCGCCTCCTCGCCCTCATCTCCCACCTTGAAGAGCCTCACATGCCCCCAAAAGGCGGCAAGCTTGCGGACGGAATCCTGGAGACTGTTCGAAAGTGGATCGCGGGAGGCGCGGCGGAAAACAAAAGCAGCAAGATCAAGCTTCCCNCNAAGCCCAGGCTCGAGCTCTCGGTAAGTGAGCCCACTGCGAAACCGAAGGGTCCGCCGCCAATGCCGCGGGGGCTGAGCCTGGAGCCTGTGATGAGAACGCAACAGACCAGCGCTGTGACGGCGATGNCCTGCAGCCCCTGGGCGCCTCTGGTGGCCGTCGCAGGACAGAAGCAGGTGCTGCTCTACAATACGGACACCAGCGAGCTGGCCGGAGTGCTTCCCTTTCCAGAGGGAACGGCGCACATACTCAAGTTCAGCCGCAACGCCGGGCTGCTCCTGGCAGGCGGTGGACGAGGGGCCCACTCGGGAAAGGTTGTCCTCTGGAACGTTCGTACCGGAGAGAGAATCGTAGAGATCGGCGACGAGTACGACTCTGTTCTCGCGGCCGACATCTCCAGCGACCACAGCATGGTCGCCCTTGGCGGGTCCAGCAAGATGCTGCGAATCTACTCGACCAGCGACGGGGANCTGCTGCACGACATCAAGAAGCACACCAACTGGATCTTCNCCCTCGAGTTCAGTCCGGATGGAGTNCTCCTGGCATCGGGAGATCGCAACGGCGGTCTTCACGTATGGGAATCCGTGACCGGGCGCGAATACCTGGCCCTCANGGGGCATGGCGGCGCGATAACCGCGGTGAGCTGGAGAGCCGACTCGAACATCGTAGCGAGCGCCAGTGAAGATTCGACCATACGCCTCTGGGAGATGGAAAACGGCCGGCAGGTCCGCAGCTGGAATGCCCATGGAGGGGGGACACTTGCCATGCAATTTCATCGAAATGGCCAGCTGGTAAGCTGCGGGCGCGACCGGGCAACCAAGCTCTGGGATCAGAGCGGAAAACAGCAGCGCGCCTTTGAGGCGTTCGGCGATCTCGCCCTGCGGGTAACGGTCGATCACAATTGTAAACGCGTCATCGCCGGAGACTGGAACGGTGAGATCCGAATGTGGAACGCCGCCGATGGCAAGCGGGTGGCCAACCTGTCACTGAATCCCGTCAATCTCTCAGCTCGCCTCAAGAAGGCGACGGAGCCCCTCGCCGGCCTCCAATCCGAACACGACAAGCTCGCCTCAGAGCAGACCCGCCTCCTGAACGTCGCGAAAGAGCTGAAGGGCGCGCTCGATAAAAGCAATTCCGCGGCAGCAGCAGCCGGCGGGGCAGCTACGCAGGCGAATGCTGACCTTGAGAAGCACCGCGGACTTGCAGACGCAGCCGCCGCGGGCCTTCGCGAAGCCCTTACCGCTCTCGCCGCCCGTGAAGAAGAGCACGGCAAGCTTGCCGCGGCTGAAAAAAAGAACGACGCCCAATTGAAGAAAAGCGCCGCCGCGCTCACCTCGGCCCAGAAGAAGGCCGCAGAGCTCGCGGCCGGCGTCTCCCGGGTCCTGGAGCAGAGGACCCTGTCAAAGGCGGCCCTCGATCAATCTATCGGAGAGCTGAACGCCGCCCGGACTCGAGTCGGNCAGCTGGCCGGCCAGGCGAAAGCGGCCAGCGAAGCCGCGGGGACGCAGNAGGCTGCCCTCGACAAGGCCGCAGCCGGCCTCCAGGCCGCCAGGATGGTCACCGACAAGTGGAAGGCCGCCATCGAGATCGACAAGGCCCTCAAGGTGGTGGCCCTGAAACGCAAGGAGCATACCGCTCGGCTCGTCGCGCTCGAAGAGAGAAAGGCNGNGGCGCGGGAGGCGAATGGGCGGCTCGCAAGCCTGCGCACAGAGCTCAAGGCCGACGCGGAGAGCACCAGGAAGGCGGCTGATGCCGCCGCCGCCGCCGCCCGCAACCTGCTCGAAAAAGCCGNAGGCTCCTCGAGCAAGGCCGCCGAGATCATCTCGAAAACCAACGCCCTAGAGGTCGACGCCGTGGAAACCGAGAAGCTGGCGGAGGCCGGCAAGCTGATCACCGATCTCGAAAAATCCTCCGCCGAGCTGGCCGCGGCACTGGCAGACTCGGTCAAGGTCTGGGAAGAAAGCCGCAAGCAGGCCNCGGCCGCGGCTGCAAAGAGTGCCGAGCTGGGCGCGCGGCTGGCGGCAGAGGTGAGCGCCCTGGCCGCCCACGGAAAGAATATCCAGCGAGCCCGCGACGAGGTCGCCGCGGCCGAGGTCGCCGTCCGGACCGCCGAGGCGGAATGGGAAAAATGGACGGCTTCCTTCGAGACGGCAAGCAGGCCGCGGACGACCGACGCCTCGGTCGCCGTAAACAAATAAACCCGCCTGGGTCAGTGATTCACGAAAACCAGGAGCGCCTCTTTCAGGTCCGCCCAGGCCTTCTCACCGGAGAGCTTCCCGGGCAGCTCGAGAGTTATCGTCGGAAGGCGCAGATCAACGCCTGCGTAGCTTCCGAGCGAACCCGGCGTCGGATAGCCGATCGAGGGCTTGAGAGGATAGCCGCTCGCCCGGGCCATGGCGGCGGCCAGCGAGTCGGCCGGCCCGTCATAGTTTACGCAGAGCAGCGGCGAGTGCACCGCCAGCACCCGGGTCGGTCGAAATTGACGAATCATCTTCATGAGAGCCTTGGTCTCCGGCTCACTGGCGGGATAGGATCCGTTGCGCCGACTCTTCTTGAAGTTGGATGCCGGGAAGTTCCTGTTCAGATCAACTCCCCTGACATTGTAGCGGCTCTTCCTGGCAAGACCATCCGGGTTGAGAACAGGGATCACCACCAGCCGGCGCCGGGCATACAGGGACGGGTTCTTTCTGAGGTGGCCAAGAAAAAGCTCGAGCAGGGGCCCCCCTGCCGGCTCGTTGCCGTGGATGACTCCAAAGATGAGGAAGGCCGGGCCCTCTCGGCCCAGGATCTCCGCCGTGATCGCCCGCCCCTCTACCGAGGCGCCGATGACCTCCGAATGGGAGACCGATGACGCGGGCCGAACCCCGGTCAAGGAGCAACCGGAGCAGAGAACGCCCAGTAAAATCAGCAGCGACCTTCCCACCTTTTCTCTTCTCCCGCACGACAGCTGAAACCAGTCAAGCTCTCCATCGCCGACAGCCGATGGATATCTCGCAACACTCGCAACCGTACCCAGCGGCTACCGGCCTGGAAGCCGGCGCGCACGCTCAGCAGCTGTTCGCATCATAATCGCATTCACCCTCGTCACCCGGAGTCGGGTCGCGTCCACACTCCTCAGAGCCAGGAGGCGCCAGCGGCCCCCCCCCGGCAAAGAGCCAGCCCAGCAGCCGAATGGCATCAGAGACATCTATCTTGCCGTTGTCATCGCTATCGGCAGTTTCGAGACACGCAGGCGTAGTGCTGCCCTGGAAGAGATAGCCGAGGATAAAGACCGCGTCCGTCAATTCAACCGTACCGTTGCCATCGGTATCGCCCCGACGGAAGATCGTTCCCCCTGGGGGAGGCGGAGCGCCCCCGCCGCCTGGAACCCGGCTGAGTCCCGCGAAGGAGGACGGCCCCTCGAGATCGGTCCTGTAGACTCCGAGCGTGACGCTACCCTCAGCGGGGGCTGCATCGGCATCGAACCAGAAGTTGTAGAGGTTTCCCCAGCCAAGGGGATTGGAGTTCGGATGTTCCGCGACCGGGCTCGTCGACCAGGTCACCGCCGAGCCGTCTCGCGCGGCCTCCCAGGGATCGTTGTTGAACCCATCGTCGGCCGACTGGACCGCCTTGAAGCCAAGGCTCGTAACCGCTACGTCTTCGCCGACCGGGATGGTGATCGAGGAAACCGACCTGTTCATGTCGAGGTTGTAGAGAGCGTACTCGTAGCGGTAGGTCCCATCACCATTGTCGCTGACATGCAAATCGAGGTAGCAGCGCCCATCATCGATCAGCTCAGCCTCGGGAATGACCGTTCTCTCGCCACCCTCCCAGGCATCGAGAGCCGACCCCTGGTTCCCCATCACCTGGCGGAAATCGAGATCCCAGGTCCCTCCAGGCTGACCGGAGATGTCGACCTCCTGCCAACCGAGGCTGTTGGTATGCTCGGAGTCATCATGGGAGAGAGTGTACAATTCCACAATATACCGGGCCCCCGGGTTAGCCTCGGGATCAAGATCATCATCGCTTACCGCAAGACGATGCTGCACAGGATTATGATTTGAGCTCGTGGTATCGATATGCGAACCGGCGTAGGAAAAAGATCCTGTCCAGGGATTGATCTCGTGGCGGGGTCCAAAGGTTCTCTGAGACGCGTTCGTGCTGACACCGTAGATGTCAGCGCAGCCGGCGCCAAGATTCCCATCGCCATCGACCCTGCAGGGCGGGCCGCACACTCCACTGGTCTGGGAGGCGGCAAAGCCGTGCTTTGCCCAGGACTGGCCGATCTGGTCAAGCCGGCCGCCCTGCATACGATAGAGATTGAATACAAGGAACGGATGCCGCGGATCCGGATTGCTGTACCAGTCCACCGCATCACTGCCGATATTACAGATCGTTGACTGCATCGAGAGAGCGACCACATCGCCGAGCCGCCCCATCTGGCGAATGCCGCTCATGCTCGAGATGGTGATGTCCGCGCCCTCACCCTCCACGGGTGGGTCGGAACAGCTCAGCTCGAGACTATAATCTCCGCTTGCTCCGTTGTAGCCCGCGATCCTGATAAAGTAGGTCGTGCCGGCCTCCACCTCGTAGGCGATGGTGGACTGCAGGTCACAGGCATCATCATTACAGGCAAGCTGGTTGGCGTTCGTGGGTGGACATTCAGAGTGGATCGAGAGAACGGTGTCGTAGCCGCTGCTGCAGGTGCTCGCAACCAGGAGGCAGGGCGCATCGGCCACATAGCGGAAGATGGTGTCCGGGCTCTGGCTTGAGCTGCCGCAGGACGCGCTGCCGGTACTTTCCCTGCCCGCGGTGCTGCCTTCAACCCGATTGTCGAGAGTGAGCTCCGCGGCGTCCTCACAATTTCCAGGACCCGGCCCGGGGCCGGGGCCGGCTCCATCAGCAGAAACCTCGAGAGTGTAGCCCCCGGTGCGCCCACGGTAGCCGGCCACGCGAACCAGGTATGCCTGGCCTTCCGTGACGNTGAACTCGACCTCGGACTGGAGGTCGCAGGTGTCATCATTACAGCCGAGCTCATTGTCCTCAGCGGCCGGACAGCCCGAATAAACCGAGAGAACCGTATCGTAATCACTGCCGCAGGTGCTTACCGTTACCGAAGCATCGGCCGCGGCGGTATATCTATACCAATGCGAGGGACTGTTATCTGAACGCCCGCAGTCGGATTCTCCGCCCCGGGGCGCTCCCTGGGTCGATCCCTGAACTGTTTCAATTCCAATATCAGCCGCACCTTCGCAGGTTTCCTGGGCAGCAAGACTGCCGTTAAAGAAAACCGCGGCAAGCACTGCACTACAGACCATCCTGCTCAAAAGGTGAGAATCACCGAATTGCTTCCTCATCACGAAGTGCTCCCAAAAGATTTATCTAAAAAGACAGGCCAGATACGATCCTACGCAACGCGCTGCCCATTCCCCCACAGGAGCNANCGAAAAAATCGCCCTCCCGCTCTATTTGCCCAATTATACAGGGTTTACGCTNCGAGGACATCTACTGCATGTCACAATATTCATCCGTGCAGTACGCACCTGGTTCAGGGCAGGGAGGAGCGCCTATGGGAATCCGGACATGGCTCAAACNTAGACGCCTCGAGANAAAAGCTCGGGGAAAGCTCCGGGACGCCTTTCGAGACANCNGCCTGCTCGCCGGCACATCCCTTCAGCCACACCACTCGGGACGAGCTGTTCTCATCGACTTTGAAGCCCTCGATGGAGAGCTGCAGCTCATTCGTTTCGGCATACTGAGACACCCGAGACCCTATGCCTTCAGCAAACAATCCCACGAGGTCATCGAGTACTACAGGTACGATATCACCGAGCCCCGGATCAAGGTGGAGGAGGGGCTCAACCTGACACGNCTGCATGGGCAGGACGCGTGCGNTTGANGCCGCGNGCGGAACTCAGCCGTACTTCCNGNTNAGCTCCNNGAANTTCGACCGCGGAGCGCGGATCAGGCCGCCCTTGATCTTCTCTCCATCGGGATCGACGTAGACACGGCTGGTCGGCAGCTTGGGCCCCGGCCTCTTCAAGCCCAGGATGTGGATATTGAAGATGAAGCTATTGTCGGTGAGGGCCTCGAACCAGTGGATGTTGTCCTTGTAGTCGGAGACGGAGGAATGCTCTCCAGGCTTGAACCGCCGATCGATGGTCGGCTTGATAATCAGGTGCTTCGGCTGGTCCTCGAGGCGGTCGAAGTGGCGCCCATGCAGATTGCCCTTGAGAATCAGGAACGCCGTGGCCATGTTGTTGTGCCCATGGGGAACGACCGAGTTGCCCTTGTTGAGCGCGAAGATCTGCTTGCCGAAGGCCAGCCTCGCAGGCGCGCCCTCCACCTTGTTGAAGTTGAACCGCAGGCTGGTCTCCGACCCCGACTTGATCTTCAGATTCTTCGTCAGGCGTTCGAAATTCACCAGCTTGAGAAGATCCTCGAGCGGCACCTCGGAAAAAAGCTCCTCGACCTTCTCCTGCCAGACGACCTGCTGGATTTTTTCGCCTTTCAGATCCTGGGCTGCCTGGTTCAGCCCCGCAAGCCATTTGCCCGTCAGGGGCTTAACCTCATCCGCGAAAGCATCGTTTTCGAAAAGAGTTTCCAGCAGGGAAAAGGTCAGAACTGAGCTGATGGCATTCCGCGTGAAATCTCTGCGTGAAAGCTTATCCATGGTATTTCCTCTGTTCAGAGCCCGAGGGCCCGGTCCATTCTCTCTGCAATCTCCTTGAGACGCTCTTTTCCTCCTCCTCCTACCTCGGCTGTCGCCCAGCCGCTGAAGCCGATTTCCGTGAGCGCCTTCCGAACATCCGCCCAGTCTACGTCCCCATCCCCAATCTTGCAAAAACCGTTCTTTTTGCCCCATCCCTTCACGTCGAGCTTCACAATCCGGCGGCCCAGGGTCCGAATCCAATCGGCGGGCTTGCCGTACTTCTGGTGGTTGCCGATATCGAAGTAGGACCCGACCCAAGGGCTGTTGATCGCGTCGAGATACTCCGCCAGCTTGTCGGCGGTCTGGTTGTCCGGTCCGCCGTGCACATAGCAGAAACCGTTCCATACATTCTCGATGAGGATGTGGATTCCCAGGCGGGAACAGAGCGGCAGGACCTTGCTGATCTGTTCGATCGACCTTTCCCAAACCTGCTCCTGGTTCTCTTGCTCCTTATTGGCGACCCGGCCGGGAACCAGCAGAACGGCGGTGCCCCCGATGAGATGGGTGTCGCGTACAGCGGTCTCCAGGCCTGCCCGGCCCTTCTCCCGAACCTCTGGCCTGGGGTCGGAGAGCCTGGTACCCCAGTGGATGGAATCTACCACTCCATGAATCGGCAATCCGACCGCCTTGCTCGCGGCCAGGGCCTGCTTTTTATTACCACCGCCCGGGCTGTTCAGCTCGACTCCGTCGTAGCCAAGCTCCTTGAGCAGCTCGAACTTGCGCTGGATCGAGAGCTTGCCTCCAACCATTCCGAACTTGACCGATTTGTAGATCTTGCCGCGATGTTCACCGGTTGAGGCCTGCAGGGGCATCGCCGCGAGCCCCTTCATTCCCACGGCCGTCGTGACGCAGGCCGCCGAGGCGGTGCGGATAAATTGTCTTCTTCCAAGTGATTCAGCCATTGTTCCGCTCCGATGAATTCTGGTTCGCTGTTTATTCAAGCGGCAGACAATGTACCGCAAAGATAGCGGCAGCGGGACACAAGTTTTTCTTTCCCGCCGACGCGCCACCGATCACGCCCAATAGTCTCGAAAAAACCACCTCCATCACTTAGGCTGTCTCGAGCCTCTACAGGCCGGGCGCAACGGCCAAACGCCGAAAAACAATCAACGACAGACTGAGGGAACGATGAGCAAGCTACAGGCCTATATTGATGAGCGTAAAGAGCTGAACCTGCAGGAGCTCATCGAGCTGTTGAAGATCCCGAGCGTCAGCACTGACCCGAAGCTTGCCGGGGAGGTCGGAAATTGCGCCCGGCGTATGGGCGAGCTGATGGCGGAGGCCGGGCTGGAAACCGAGATCTTCGAAACCGATGGACATCCCATCGTCTACGGTGAACGCCTGGAGGCTCCCGGCGCGCCGACCGTCCTCGTCTACGGCCACTACGATGTGCAGCCATCGGACCCCGACGATGAGTGGGAGAGTCCTCCGTTTGAACCAACGGAGAGGGATGGATACCTCTTCGCTCGCGGCGCCACCGATGACAAGGGCCAGTTCTACGCCCTCATCAAGGGCATCCAGGCCTCGCGGGAGGTCAATGGGAAGCTTCCCTGTAACGTCAAAGTTCTCTGCGAAGGCGAAGAAGAGGTCGGCAGCCCCAACCTCGATCCGTTCATCCGCAAAGAGCTCGACAGGCTGGCCTGTGACGTTGTCTTCATCTCCGACTGCAGCCAGTTCGGCATCGACATGCCGGCGATCACCTACGGCCTCAAAGGCCTCTGCTACCTGGAGGTCTTCGTCAGGGGGCCTGCGACCGACCTGCACTCCGGATCCTTCGGAGGCGCGGTGGCCAACCCCGCCAATGTCCTCACCCGTCTGATGGCCGCCTGCCAGGGGCCCGATGGAAAGATCGCGATCCCCGGCTTTTACGATGACGTCAGACCGCTGGAGGACTGGGAGCGCGAGATGATGGCGGAGCTCCCCTTCGACGAGGAGGAGTTCAGAAAATCAGTCGGGGCGGTGAAGGTCTTTGGCGAGGCCGGCTATACCACGCTCGAGCGAAAAGGCGCGCGGCCGACCCTCGATATCAACGGAATGATCAGCGGCTTTACCGGCGAGGGAGCCAAGACCGTTCTGCCGGCGACCGCCAGCTGCAAATTTTCCATGCGCCTGGTTCCCGACCAGGATCACGAGAAGATCGCGACCCTGGTATGCGACTTCCTGAACGAGATAGCTCCCGATACCGTCGAGATCGAGGTCCGTCCCCACCACGGCGCCAGCCCGGTCATCGTTTCGCGTGACGGGGCGGCGGTCAAGGCGGCGGAGAAGGCTCTCGAGACAGGCTTCGGACGTCAGCCGGTCTTTGTTCGCGAGGGCGGCTCGATTCCAGTGGTCAACACCTTCCAGGAAGCTCTCGGGGCGGAGAGCCTCCTGATCGGCCTCGGGCTTCCAGATGATAATCTCCACGCTCCAAATGAGCACTTCCGTATCAAGGACTACCATCGGGGAGCGGTGACCATGGCCGCCTTCCTCGAAGAATACGGCCAAGCCGGAGCTTGAGATTCCAGGAGAGCCCGCGGCTTGCCGTCAGGAGCCCGCGGGCGCGACCGGCTTCTTCTTCGCCGGCTTCGGTGCGAGCACGGGACCGACAGGCTTCTTCGGCCGCGCAGCGGCGGCCTGGGTTCCAAGATAGACCTCAACGCGGGTTGAAGACTTCAGCCTCTCGATGAGCTGATGGTAGGCGATCTTGCGGCGGGCGACGAGCAACCTGTTCTCGATCGCGCCAT
>PAOC01000130.1 GCA_002708465.1 Planctomycetota bacterium | reverse complement strand
TCGCGCGCCAGTCCTCTGAGCGTGACCAGATCGTCTTGATCCCATCGAGGGATCCCATCGCGTCCTCGATCGGGCGCGTGATCATGTACTCAACCTGTTCGGGAGCCGAGCCCGGATAGCGGACCCTCACCATGACCTCGGGTTCCTCGAAATCCGGCATGAAAGCCAGCGGCAGCCGTGTCAGCGAGATGCCGCCGAGAACGACGATGCTCACGAGGATCATCAGCATGGTGACATGGCGGCGGATGGCAAGCTCGGGAAGGGTCATGGCGAGCCGCCCTCCTGTACCTCTGCCGCATCAGGTTCGATGCGGGAGGGGACGAGCATATAGGCCGCCGGGATGACCACCAGGGTGATGAGAGTGCTGAAGAGGAGACCCGAGATAACGGTGATGGCCAGCGGCGTGCGCAGCTCAGCGCCTTCCCCCCAGCTCAAGGCCATCGGCACGAGTCCGAGGATTGTGGTGAGGGTGGTCATGAGGATGGGACGCAGTCGCAGGTGTCCGGCTGCGAGCACCGCGTTGAATTTAGTTGTTCCTTTTCTCCTCAACCGGTTGATCGCGTCGATGAGAACGATGGAGTTGTTGACCACGATTCCCGCGAGCATGACCGATCCGATCAGGACGATGACGGTGATGGTGGTTCCCGTGAGATACAACCCGGCGACCACTCCGATCAGGGAGAGGGGGATGGTGAAGAGAATGATAAACGGGTGGAGAAAGGACTCGAAGGTCGATGCCATGACGAGGTAGACGAGGAAGACCGCCAGGCAGAGGGCGAACATCATGCTGTTGAAGGAGAGCTCCATCTCCCGGTTCTGCCCGCCCAGCTCGATTGCGAGCTGTTCTTCTGCGGGGCGCCTGGCGATGATTTTTTTGACCTCGCCGATTGCGTTGCCGAGGCCGTATCCCTTCTTCAGGTTGGCAGTGATGACCGCGGCGCGCTGCTGCTTCAGGCGATGGATCTCCGCAGGCCCGCGGGACTCACGGATTTCCGCCACCGTCTGCAGGCGGAGCGTGGAGCCGCTGGGNCCNGGAATGATCAGGTTGCGGATATCTGCGATCTTCGACCGATCNTTTTCAGGGTTGCGGATCCGGATGTCGATCTGGCGCTCCCGCTCACGAAAACGNGTGGGGACCNCGCCCAGNACACGGNTTCTCANGGTGGATGTGAGTGANCGGATATCNAGNCCGAACGATGCGATCCGTNCACGNTCAAAAATGACTCGCAGCTCGGGACTTCCCGCCTCCAGGGATGATTTCACATCGACGAGCCCCTCGACTCCATCCAGTTGCCGGATCATTTCCAGCGCGCGTCTCTCGAGCGTCTCGATCTGGTCACCAAACAGGATGATCTCGATGGGAGTCTTGAGGCTGAAGTACGACGGACGCCTGAATTTCACGTCAAGATCTTCAATGTTCGTATAGCTGTCCCTCAGCTTCTCGATGGCGGTCTTTTCACCCCGGTCGTCACCCCGGTCGTTCATCACGAAGTTGATCTGGCCGAGGTTCTCGCCCATGGTATTCAGCGACATCCCGCCGCTTACCAGGCGGCTGCCGCTGGTGGAGTAGGAGCGCTCGATACCCAGTCCGGATGCCTTCGCCTCTTTTTCCATCCGCAGGATAATATCGTCAGTTGCCTTGAGGGCGCTGCCTTCGGGCAGGCTGACCTCGAAATAGAATTCTCCTTCGCTCATCTGGGGGATCAGCTCGGTGTCGAGACCCCTGAGGAGAACAAGTGACAGGGCGAGCAGGGCAAAGGAGGTTGCCAGGCAGGCGACCGGGGCGGCCAGCATCTTTTTCGCGATGAGGTCGTAGACCCGCGAGATAACACCAAGCGTAAATACCTTGTCCGCGCTGGCTTTTTCCCGCTTTGCCGCAGCCTTCTTTTCTCTCCTGCTTCCCAGGGCGCTGAGCATGGGAATGAGGGTGATGGCCACCAGCAGCGATGCGCAGAGGCTGATCGTCACCGTGAGAGCCTGGTCCTTGAACATCTGCCCCGCAACACCCTCGACAAAGACGATCGGCAGGAATACGGCCACCGTTGTCAGGGTCGAGGCAATCACCGCCGGGCCGATCTCGGTGGTTCCCTCGATGGAGGCTTCCCGGAGGGGGGCTCCCTGCTGGCGTTTGCGAAAGATCGATTCGAGCACGACGATGGATGAGTCCAGCAGCATACCGAGACCGAGTGTCAGACCTCCCAGGGACATCAGGTTGAGCGAGACATCCATCTTGTACATGACCATGAAGGTCGCTATTACCGAGATGGGGATCGAGGTGGCGACGATCAGGGTGCTTCGGACGTCCCGCAGGAAGAAGAAGAGGATCATGATCGCCAGGGCGCCGCCGATCAGCGCCGCCTTGCGAACCTCGCCAACGGCCTGGGAGATGAAGATCGACTGATCGAAGAGGATGGTCAGCGTATTGTTCTCGGCTTTGAGCTTTTCCTGCCATTGCGCGATGACATTCTTGACGTCNTCGGCGGTGGCNACGATATTCGCATCGCCCTCCTTGTAGATGGAGATCTCGATGGATTCCCGGCCATCTATNCGGGTGATGATCTCGCGTTCTTTTGCTCCCCGTGTCACCTTCGCAACGTCGGAGAGGCGGATGGCTGCGCCTCCCCTCTGGGCTACGACCAGGTTGCGGATCTCATCGAGATTTTCGAATTCGTTGATCGTACGCACGAGGTAGTGTCTCTCGTTGCTGCGCAGGGAGCCCCCGGGGAGGTTGAGATTGGAGACCCCGACGATGGCCTGAACGGTTTCGAGCGTAATCCCCCTGGCGGCCAGTCCTTCCTGGTCCACCTCGATCTGGATTTCCTCTTCGAGGCCGCCCGCCACCTGGGCTGCGGCGACCCCGGGACGGGTTTCAAGAGCCTGCTTGATCCTTCGTTCGGCCAGGTAGCGCAGGGAGCCGAGGTCGCCCGGCCCTGAGAGCGCCAGGCGCAGGATCGGGTCAAGGCTTGGATCGAAGCGCAGAACGATCGGGGTCTCAGCCTCTCGCGGCAGGTGCAGGCGTTGTATCTTTTCCCTGACCTCCATCGACATGTCATCCATATTCGAACCCCATTCGAACTCAAGGAGGACCTCCGAGCTGCCGGAGCGGGAGACGGAATGGACACTCTGCAGGCCGCTGAGGACACCGACGGCCTCCTCGATTCTGCGCGATATCAGGTTCTCAACTTCCTGGGGCGCAGTGTCAGGGAAGTCGGTCTGTACCGTGATGGACGGGTAGGAGATGTCGGGGAAGAGCTCGACTGAAAGCCGAGAATAGCCCACGAAACCGAAAGCGACGACAGCCAGGACTGCCATAACTACGGTCACCCTTCGCCTGACGGCTCCGGCGACAATCGCTCTCATTTCCTCTTATACCCCTTCGGGCCAGGTCTTTTCTTTTTCTGGCTCTCCGGGGCGCCCTGGGACACTTCCGGGGCCTTGGAACCATCATCGAGGATCTTCAGGATGNTGCCGTTTTCAAGCCGTCGCTGGCCTTTTACGACGACTCGTTCGCCAACCTTGATTCCACTGGTGATCTCAGCGTGGTCATCATCTGTATAGCCGATCTCTACGGGGCGCCTCTCGGCGGTNTCGTCTTCGGTCGCGATGAAGACGACCTGTTCATCGTGGTCGGTGATGACCGCGAAGCGGGGAACGAGGACTACGTTCGGGTGGGTGTCGGTGATGACCTGGACCTCGGAGAAATCTCCCGGGCGGGTATTGGCGGGGTAATCGGATACCTCCACGGTGATCTTGATCGTGCCGGTGGCGGGATCGATNATCGGGCTGACCAGCTTGATCCGGCCCTTCATAACTTCCTTCGAGCTGTCGAGGACGAGGTTGACGCCCTGGTCGATTTTCAGATTCTTGAACTCCTTGGAGGGTACGTAGACCTTGGCCAGCAGCGACCTGAAATCCGACAGGTGGAAAACNGGCGTGTCGCTGCCGACTTTCTGCCCGGGGTCTACCATGCGCTGGACAACCTTGCCGGCAAAGGGGGCCCGCACAGTCGTATAGGAGAGGCTGAGCTTCGCGAGNTCCATCTCTGCGACCGCGGTATTGTAGTCNGTTTCGGCCGTCTCTCTCTCCTGGGCGGAGACGAGGTCATCGGTCAAGGCCTTCAGCCGATCCCTTNTCGATTTGAGATTCTGGGTCTTGGCGCTGGCCAGGGTGACCCGGTGTTTGTATTCGTCATTCTCTATTTCAAGAAGGACCGCTCCAGCCTCGACCNCGTCGCCCTCTTCGACGGNGATCGTCTTTACCAGCCCGCTCACCCTGGACACGATGTCGGCATCCTTGTCGACCTCGAGGGTGGCGTTGGTCTTGTAGTAGCTCGAGATGTCGCCCTGGGTGGCCGGCCTGGTGGTGATCGGGATGGGACGCTTTTCCCCGCTCGAGCTGCTGGGGGCGGCCTTCACTGCCCTGATGGCGTCCGCCAGCTTGACAGCGTCTTCGCGAGAGGAGGCCGCGATATGCCTGGCCACCCGTTCGGCCGACTGTTGTTCAAGTTCAGGAAGCTTTTCGAGCTCGGCGGCCAATTGATCCAGGGCGGGAGCCGCGTCAGTCGCCAGGCTGTGGGCCGCCTCCGTTGCAGAGCTGTCGCAGCCGCTGAGGAGCGCCAGTATTACCAACAGCAGGGACGTCGAAGGTAAGCCGGTAATTTTATTGGTGTCGGTCATGTTTGAAATGGANCAGGGGGGATAACAGGAGTTGTGAATTCAAGCTGCGGGATGAAGGAATGGTTATCATCTTATCCGCAGCGGCAGCGTTCCAGCATCATTAAGCCGAATGATTGTAGGATCTTGTCAGCCTGACTGGGGGAGGCCCGATGNTTCCNCGACGATAAAGCGCTTTCCCGTTCCGCCATCCTTGATGATTACAATGCACATNCCCTATGTCCGTTGCTCAGCGGGAAATTGGACATCGGTCTCGATATTACTTCAGCTACAGCCCCGCATTATCTTTCCCCGCCTGCCCGAGGTAAAGATTTGACTGCTNCAGGATCNGCAGATTTCCGAAAAGTGCAGNTTTCTCGGAAGTTGAGGCTCTCCAGAAGTAAAAAAAGCGGCGCGCCCCGCTTTTGCGAGGCGCGCCGCTTGATCCTGGAACCCGGCCAGGCTCAGGCGTTGATAAAGTTGAGCGGGTCGAAGTANCCGTTTCGGTCNCNGCTCACCAGGTTGTCGTAGNCCGGAATGATCGAACCCATTTGTTCGTCCGGGTCGCCAAGGTGCCGGCTGAGGATCTCGTTGTAGATATTCCTGTAGTCGGTCTTGTGGGCGACATAGCGTGAGTTGGACGTGCTGAAGAGATCACCGTTGGCCCAGGAGGCCCGGCTGCAATTGTAGACGCCNCCATTGACCGCGCCGCCCATGGCGAAGCAGAGCGAGGCCTCTCCGTGGTCGGTGCCGCGGTTGCCGTTNTCCTGGCTGGTGCGNCCGAACTCTGACATCGTGACCACCAGGACGTCGTCCCAGATGTCCGCGAGGTCGTGGTAGAGGCCGGTGAGGGCGAGGCCGAGATCCCGCATGAGAACCGGGAAGCGGGTATCCTCGCCGCCATGGGTGTCATAGCCTCCCTGGTTGCAGCCGACGATCTGGATGTCATCGACCTGTTTCAGNAGCCTTGCGCTGTCGCGGATGTTATTCCTGAATCCGTTGTTGCCGATTGCATCGAAGTAGGGCCTGGCGTTGGCCGCCGGGAAATAGGGTCTGTTGAGCACATTGTCCTGGAAGAACTGGAGGTTGTTCAACAGCGCAACCCCGGTGTCGTAGGTTTTCTTATTGTATTTGATTCCCTGGTTGTAGCCAGCCTGGCCGTAGGCGCCCTTCAGTCCCGTGCCGAGCGGGTTATCCGCCGTCGGAAAGGCGCCGAGCTGGACATTGTCGGCCANCTGGAGGCTGTTGATGTTGCTGATGACAGGGATCAGGGTTTCGCCTTTCATCAGGACCATCTGGTTGCCGCTGAGGGTCGCGGCCTGGAGAGGGCGCTCCTCGTCAAGGTAGCTCGTGATGTAGCGGTTNAAGATTCCCTCCTCGAGCCTGACGTTACCCGGGATNCCGTTTTCCCAGAACTGCTGGCTGGAGAAATGTGACCGGTTCTGGTTCTGGTAGCCGATNCGATGGAGGAAGGCCAGGTTGGCTCCCCGGGCATCGATATCTCCGTTGAAGATGTCGTGTACCTTAGGGTCTGTCTCGCCGTCNCCCTGCAGGGCNGGATTCAGGCTGCAGAAGTTATTGAGGGAGTGGGCATCGTCCTGGTCGATTCCGATGTTCGGCCGGGCCCGGGCGTAGCTCCTGGCTGAGCCGCGTCCCTGGTCACCGTAGGGTATGACGGCCTGGACNGCGTCCATGGCTCCCCGCAGGAAGATGAAGAGCAGCTTTTTNCCCGGCGGCAGATCGCCGGCGAGGGATTTCTGCAGAAAGGGCGCCATGCTGCCCATTCCAAGGGCTCCAAAGGTCAGGGCTCCCGCCTTCAGGAAGTGCCTTCGGTTGACTGATCGCGTGCTGATGTTCATGGTTAAACCTCACCTGGATAAAGGGCTGATTAGATTCTACTCCTTGGCTTCCCACTAGTCCTATTGTTTTTGAAATGGAGGCAGGCTCAGAAGGTAGCTGACCGCGTAACGCATACGATTTTCCGGGTTGTTGCCGTTGCCGTAGCTCNCNTTCGATAGCGTTTGGTGCGGCAGGAGCAGGTCACCTCCAAAGAGCAGGAGGTTGAAGTAATTGACCACGGAGTCGTCATTCGTCAACCGCCAACGGTTGATGAGGTTGCGCGGGTTCCAGCTTCCCCTCGAGTCTCTGGGAGTTGGCGGGTTTGCCACACGATTGACGAATTTAAACCTCTCCAGCAGGCCTACGGTGTGCAACCAGTCGAAGCCCAGCTCGGATTCACCCGTAGGGTCGGAGAACTCGAACTGCTCCATTCCCGCCGTTTCGATGTCGCCTACCATGCCGACGAGATCCTGGCTGACGACATCGACATCCAGGGCTCGAAGGGTGCTGACGACGCTCTCAAAGGGATCCTTGATCTTCGCTCGGTAGAATTTCAGGCTCAGGAATTCATCGGAAAAGAGGATGCTCCGCAGAACCTGCCTGATTTCCCCTCCGGAGGTCTGCCAGGCGGCAATCGCATCGAGGAGCAGGTCAGGCTCCTGGTATTCGAGCGAGGTGACGAGGCCATCTGCATCGGCATCAAGCGTTGCGAGAATTGCCGGTGGCCTTCCGTTTGGAAGGTCGGGAGTGGGCTCGGACCATTCCCCTGCGTCCAGGCNGCCATTGCCGTCGAGATCGACCGAGTCGAAGATATNCTGGAGATCTTCGGGCATANCGTAGGTCTTGCTCAGNGCGGTGATATCGTCCGTCACCAGCAATTGGATAAGCTTGGTAGATATGAACTTGGCGCAGTCGCGGAGGCTGACGGTCACCTCGAGGACATTGTCGAATTCGCTCATGGCGGCGGNTGCGGTCTGGTCGGTGTCATTGGCCGGGATCTGAACGCTGAGCAGGGGAGAGACGGGGTTGCCGAGTGAATCCACTCCGCCATAGAGGGGGAGGAAGAGGTCCTTTCTCGCCCAGTCGTGTCCATCCTCGCTGGGGGGCGGTTGGCCGCGGCGTGGCCGTCCGGGATTTCCGAAGTGGAAGGCCCAGGTATAGTCTTCATCCGACCAGTAGCGGAGGTCGGGAAAGTTGAAAACATCCCCGCCATTCTCCCTGGTGTTGAGAGGGAAGTCCTGTCCCCCGGGGTTTCCGATGAAGAGCACATCGTTCGCATCGTAGAGAGAGCGAAGCTGCCAGCCTGCATTCCAGCCGGTGAAGACCTTCGCCAGCTCTTCGATGTCGCGCTGGGTATAGACGTGATCGACGCCGAGTGAAAAAAGCTCGAGGTATTCCCTCGCGTAGTTCTCGTTCGGCGCCGAGACCACGTTCTCATAGTTGTTCAGGTAGATCACCTGCGCGACGCTCTTGGCCGAGCCCTCGAGCAGGTCGGCGAAATTTCCGAAGGCGTTTCGGCGGAAATAGTCGTATTCGCGCTGCTCCATGGCCGCCGAAACGGCGCGCTGGTCCTGGACCCTGGCGTATTTCCACCAGGCGATGTTGCGCTGGTCGATGAACTCCTCCAGCGTGACCTGGCCATCTGCCGTNATCCGGTTNAAGACGCCCCAGGGGGCGAGCCCCGGATGGTCTTGCTGGACGGTATTCCATTCGGCCTCGTCGATAAATTCCGAGCCGTCGCTGTCCATGGCGGTAAAGAGCTCTTCAGTCGCCCTGTTGGAGGTGCCGCCGCGTCCTCCCCGGCTGAAGAAGTTCTGCTGCAGGGTGCCGACCTCGGTGTGGAAGTGGTTGTTCCAGAAGACCGTGAGCTTGTGCAGGAGCTGCCAGCGGCTGTAGGCGGCATCGAGTATGAGCATGGCCTTGAGCCTCTCGATGATCTGGTTGCGGAACCGTCCCTCCGGGACCGAGCCGATCTCGAGCTGGGTGATCAGCTCCCGCAGCTCCGGCTCATCCACNGCCTGCGCGTAGTTGCCGGGGAAGCTCAGCTGCTCATCGATGTATTCCAGCAGGTCTCCCCTCGTCTGGATCCTGGTAAGAAGCTCCTCGGTCGCCCCGAAGGTGATCCTGTTGAGCACATGGGTGATCAGGGGCAGGTCGCTGCCGCAGAGGGCGTACGATTCGCAGGGAAGCGAACTCGCCGAGGTCTCAACTCCGCATTCAACAGGACCCGGAGATGCCGGGGGCGCTCCGCCCATGAAGAGATATCCGAGGATATGCACGCCATCTGTGAGGTCGATCGAGACATCCTTGTTGCTGTCCGCGGCGTTTTCGCATGGCGTCCCAGCTCCGCCCAGGAAGAGATAGTTGAAGATTCCCAGCGCATCGGAGACGTCAACGTTCCCGTCGATGTTGAAGTCACCCCTGCGGAACTGGACCTGGCGGAAGTACTGGTCGGCGTTTTCCGTTCNATTGCCGCCATCCTGGGCGCAGGCGGTCTGCCAGCAGAACACGGTCAGCAACAGCGTGGCCGCCGCGGCCAGGCCTCCTGAACAAGCGGACGGTGATCCCCGGGTCCCTGTCCAGACGCAATGATCAAGCCTCGACCGATCAGTCATATGATCGTCCTTTCTCCCTGGCAATGACCGGCTGTAACTTGCCCCGGCTGCTGGTTTCGGATGGTTCTCCGAGCAGCCCCGGTCAGTGATGAGGGAAAACAAAAGAGTGTTGAAGGACGACAGGCCCCGGAATTGTTGTCCTACTCAAGTGAAACCCCGCCACGGNAGAAAGTCTCGTTTTTTTTCGGGAACGCCCGCTGAGGCGTGAATGATCAGCCGATTATTTTTTAGTGTACTGGCGCCTGGCGGGGTTCAAGATAGCAGGGGTGCTCTCGGGAGCATGTAAGCCTGTTGACTTTCGTCGGACCTGGATCCTTGCCTCCGCTTGCGTAGANGCCTGGCTTGGGGCTTTGCGCCGCCTGCATCAAGGGGGACGCGCATGAAGGAAAAGATGTTCAAGCTGTCACCGCTGGCTGTTTTATTGGTTGTCTCGGCGGTCTTCACTGGCCGGAGAGACCTCGGCGCGGACGAGCTTTTTTACCGTGGAGATGTCGATCTCAATGGAGATGTAGATCTTTCAGACGCGGTCTATCTCTTCAACTATCTCTTCCTGGGCGGCTCCGCTCCGGGCTGCGATGACGGAGCCGATGCCACCGATGATGGAGCGCTCGATCTTACGGATGGGATCTTCATCCTGAATTTTCTCTTCCTTGGAGGCAACGAGCTGCCGCCGCCTTCTCCTTTTACCACCTGCCCGGGCCCCGATCCCACCGAGGATGCCCTGGGCTGCGATGATGGGCGGGAGGCCGGTGATCATCCTCCGACGGCTGAGCTGCGCGTGATCTCCGCCTTTGCCCCGGGGGTACGCCAGCGAGGNCGCGCGCTGGTGGAGCGGAACGAGGCGGGGGAGTTTGTCGTCGCGGAGGGAACGGCGTTCGCTGTCATGGTCGAGGCCCGGCGAAACGAGCTGACCCGCGCCCCCTTCGCTTTTGCCGCCGCCGTGGGAGCCGACCCTTCGAGTCTTGCCGTGCGTTGCGACGCGGACCTGGGTGATCCCGCCGCGGGCGGAATAGCGGCCGGGACGAACCTGGCCTCCTGGTTCGCGACCGAGGTCGAGACCTGGAGCGACAGGATCTACCTGCTGGATCATGTAACCATGCGGGTCGGCGGGGCTGCTCCCTGGAGTCCGGCTCCGGGGGTCTATCGGTTTACGGCGGTCGTGACCGACCAGTCCTGCTCCTCCTCGGCTGTAGTGGAGACCGTCCTTCGGGTCGAGTCATCGCGGGCTCCTGAGCTCTTCGCCTGGCTGGAAGATGGCGCCGTTGTTTCCGGTGCTGCCGCCCAGCACGAGGCCGGCAGCGGGAACGCCAGGGTGACGCCTGGTGAGAGCGCCTATCTTGTCATCGAGGCGGCCTCCAATCCACGGGGAGGCCCGGCGGTCGACGCGTCTTCGCTCAGCGTGCTGGCCGATCCTCCTTTCCCGGCGGGGGCGGACCTGTCTTCGAGGTTTATCCCCGTGGCAGGGCAGGCGGGCCGCTATTCGATGNGGCTGGTCGGNTCCCGNCTGCCGACGGTCGGCAACACCGAGCTCGANATCAGCATTGGCACCNCCAGCAATAGCGTATCNCGGACGATAAGCTACATTCTCGAGTCCCGGGTTGATTACGCCGAGGTGATCCAGCCNNTCTGGACGCGCAACTGTACGGGNTGCCACGAGGANCCGGGTCCCGAAAGGGGACTCGTTCTGGTCGATCCCGACCCCGAGAGCACCCGGCGCAATATCGTTAATGTNTACGCGGCGGGACCCGAGTTTGATTCCAGCTCTCCGCGCCATATCCGGCCCTACCTGCCGGCAAGGAGCTACCTCTGGCGCAAGCTCAGGGGCACCCAGCTNGGCGGGGGGGCGCTGGGGGAGGGAGCGAGGATGCCGCTCAATGGCGGCTATCTCGGCGCTGCCGATATGCATCTCATCGAGAGCTGGATTCGCCAGGGAGCCAATTGAGCGCCGCCAGGCGTCAGCGAGGCTGAATATTGAAGGTAACAAGCGCCCTGATCGGGAACATACTGACCCGGACGACGGGCTACCTTGAGACTGTCAGTTCACATTCGGCGCAACCCTATCGGGGCTGCAGCCTCGGGCGCTCGCTGTGCGGAGTGGGCTGCTATGTGCGCCACAATCACTATCTCACCAGGGGTGAAGAATGGGGGACCTTTCTGGAGGCGAGGGAGAACGCGGGCGAGTCCTACCTGGAGAACTGCCGGGTGGAGAGCCGCTGGGCGAGGAAACACCGGGGAGACTTCTCAATCTTTCTCTCCAGCTCGACGGAACCTTTTGTTCCGCAGGAGTCGCGCTGCGGAGTCACCCGCGCCCTGCTGAGCGCGATGGGAGAGGCTCCGCCTGATGTCCTCATCGTCCAGACCCATAGCCACCTCGTGCTGGATCATCTCGGCCAGCTCCAGGTGCTTGGGGAACGCTGCGCGCTTCGCGTGCAGGTCTCCATCGAGACCGACCGGGAAGAGCTTCCCGGCCTCCCCGCGCCCTTCAGCAGCATCGATTCCAGGTTCGAGGCGGCGCGCCGGCTCCGCGAGGCCGGCATTGAAACGGTGGTCACGGTCTCTCCCCTGTTGCCGATCCGGGATGAGGAGGTCTTTTTCGAACGCATCGCCGAGTGCGCTGATGCCGTGGTGCTTGATCATTTCATCGGAGGAGATGGAAGCCCCTCCGGCAGCCGTACCAGGCGGACCCCCCTGCCCGCGAAGATGGAGTCGCTCCAGCCGGGCTCGACAGAACTCTCCTATCGAGACCGGATGGTCGAGCTGGCCCGGAGAAGGTTTCCNGGCCGTGTAGGGGTCGGGATCGATGGGTTTGCCGGACGCTACCTGCCGGANTGATACCCGGCAGGTNTCCCCTTGGTGAAGCGCAGTGGACTACTCCTTCGGCGCCTCGATCTCAAAGGTGAGCTTGAGGGTCTCGCCCTTCTTGATGGTCACCTTCTTCAGGGGTTTTTTCTCGACGAAGAATGGAGCCAATACCTCGTGGCGGCCCTCCAGGGTGTAGGTTCCGGGGGGGATGTTCATGATCTTGAACTTGCCTCCCGCATCGCTCACGTCAAAGTAGGCGTGGGGAAGAATATGCACCTGGGCGTTCATCCAGGGGTGAAANTCGCATTGGACAAGCGCGAAGCCTTCCTTNCGNGCNCTNTCCTTGAAGCTCTGGCCCGCCCCGATGGCNCGGTTGAAGTTCATCTCGAGCACCGCGCGGGTNTTGTGGAGAACGGAATCNGNGTTGACGACCTCGAGGGTGGATCCCACCGCCATGGCCACGATATGAGGAGAGAACAGGCAGCCCTTGTTGCTGAGCTGGATGGTTTTCGCCTTCGGCTTCTTGCGGCTCTTCTTCATGTCGGCGAGGGTGAGGACCACGTCACGGATCGCGTTGTCCTTTCCGAGGACGAGCCTCTCATCTTTGAAGTGTTTTTCGCAGATGGCCTTGTCCCTGTTGTTGGCTGGGACTCCGGGTAGAGCCTCGAGTTTCGGAGCCGCTCCCTTGAGAATGACGACACCCTCGATGTGACCCCTCTCGGGGTCCGCCTTGGGGTACTTGTCGGCCGCGGCTTTTTTTNCCGTTTCTTCAGCGGGGGCAAGAGCCAGAGCCATCGACGAAGAGCAGGCGCATTCATCAGCCGCTGTCGAGCCATGGCCGGTCCATCCCGGCTGGAACCTGTGGGAGAGGGCGAAGATTCCCGCTCCCGCGATCAGTATTGCCGCCAGAAAGAAAAANAGATGCTGCTTTTGAGTCAACTTCAACGCTCCTTGTAGATCTANGGTTTGTTCTTTTACGCTGCGTCCNGCAGGCGTCAGTTGTNCCTGTTTTTTGCCCACCACTGCTCCCAGGCCCTGACGTTCGTTCCGAAGTCCTGCCCGGTTATCCGGTGGAGCGCCCTGACCCGCGCGATCATCTCTACCTGCCGAACCTTAACGTCGAGAGCGACTCCTTCGAGGTTGGTTTTTATCACGGGGTCAGCGACCTCGACGATGGAGAACCCGGTGCCTCCGGAGACCAGCTCGTAATCGGCGATATAGCTGCGTTGGGTGACCTGCATGGTGAAGGCGCGTCCGAAGCCGCTCCAGGTCATGCGCATCGTGGTCAACAGCTCGGGCACCGCCGCCCGGTTGGGGAACACGGAGATGGCATTGGCCGCCCTGGTCCTTACATGGGGATTTTCGTTTCGCAGCCCAGGCGTGAAAAACATGGCGGTCTGCTCGCTGTTGATCTTTTTTAGCGAGTTGAGGCTCTGGTCTCGAATGCTTCGGTAATCATCGACCATGGCCGAGCGCGCCAGGCCGGCTACGCTGTTCGATGAGGCATGTTTGCCCAGCTCCCTGGAGGCCAGCCTGCGGGCAGCGGCCAGGCGGCTTCCGGCAAGGACTCGAGACAGAACCTCGACCTGCGCATGCTCCTGGAGCCGCAGGGTCTTCTCCCTGGCCTTGTTGCCGTTTTCAATCACGGCGACGAGCTTTTGATCCTGTTTCCTCAGATCAGGCAGGGGGAACGCCCCGACGATCACCCGCTTTTTCTTTACCGCGGCGGTCCCCGGTTTTTTTTTCAGCTTGGCGATCGCAGTCTCTCCCCTGGCCCAGGTCTCTACATCTTTCACCCGACCGACCAGCTGCTCGAGCAGCTCTTTTTGCAGGATGGAGATCTTTTTTCGCAGGGTGATCTTCTTGCCGCGGAAGGCGAGCCGCTCGCTGGCCGGGCTCTTCTCGAGGTGGAAGAACTCCTTCCCATCAATATAGCGGACCTTTCCGTTTTCGAGCGTGAAACGGTATCCTTTTCCATGTTTCTGGAGGTCGATTCCCCTCAGGTGATCTCCGTTTCGCAGGCTGACCCAATCGGCGAGGGCGAGGACTGGAAAACACGCCGCGGCCAGGGCCAGGAGGAGCAATGCATGGCTGGGGTTACGTCGTTTCCGGGATCTCATAGGGACTACTCCAATGTGCCGGGCCGCCAGCGAAAGCGACCTCTTTCTAAGCTAACCCGTGCTCTGGAGAAAAGCAGCAGATTTCCCGCAGCCGGGCTCCTCAATGCTATTCAGACGCTCCCTCGAGGGTGATTATTCACCTTGAACGGTCTTTATANTGANCTGGAGGGAGGGCTCTAATTCAGCCTGGCCATGAATTCGCGNAAAAACGGTCCCATGTCGCCCCAGCCCCGCGAGGTAACGAAATTCTTGGAGACGACAACCTCTTCGTCGACATAGGTTGCCTCGGCCATCTCNACCTCGGTGCGGATTCCCTCGTAGCAGGTGAGCTCGACGTTTTCGATGCTGCCCGCCGCGTAAAGGAGCATGGGGCCGTGGCAGATCGCTCCGATGAGCTTGTCCTGGAGGATAAAGTGACGGACGATGCTGAGCACCTTCGGGTATCTGCGGAGCTCCTCCGGGGCTCGTCCTCCGGGGATGAGAAGGGCGGCGTAGTCGTTCGGATCGACATCGTCGTAGCTGATATCCGCTTCGATTGTGTGGCCGAATTTTTCGGTGTAGCTGTCGAGGCCGGGCTCGAAGTCATGAACGACCAGCTGCAGGCGTTTNTTGACGGGCGCAGCGACGACCGGTTCGATGCCCGCTTCTCTCAGCCTGTGGACGGCGTAGTAAACCTCGAGGTCTTCACCAAACTCGCCAGTAGCGATCAGAACCTTCATTTCATTACTCCAGGATGAACAGGGCCAGTACTTTGTACGGTAGATTCTTTCAGGCGGAATACGATACTGTTTCTGCCTATAGGTTCTCAACCGTTTACAGGCCGAAGCGGCCGTTTTTCCACGCAGTCGATCGAGCAGCCATGAGTAAAGAAGACCCGGAGTTACCGATAGCGGAGTGTTTTCATGACTACACGGTCATCGAGTACCTTGCCCTGCTATATCCTTCCCTGCCGCGCCGGGGCCTGCAGCCGCTCTTTGCNGNTGGAAGGGTTCGCGGCGGGAAGCTTCCGGTGTCTCCGCGAGCGCGCCTGGGTGACCTGGAGCATCTGTCCCTCGTCGGGGGNCTGGAGGATATCCGGCCAATGGACCTGTCGGCTCCGACCGGCGGAGTACGGATACTGCACGAGGATGACAGGATCATCGTGCTTGCCAAGGACTCCGGTGTTCCCGTCGTGCCGGACAGGGAGGGCAAGAGAGGGAGCTGCCTGGCCTTCCTGGTGAACCGTGAGCTCGAGGAGCGGGAGAGCAAGGAGCTCGAGAGCTACATCCGGCCGCGCGTGGTCCATCGAATCGACCGGCTGACCAGCGGAGCGGTGCTCTTCGCCAGGACGCCCGCGGCCGAGAGGGAGCTCTCGGCTCATTTCGAGGCGAGGGAGGTGCGCAAGGAATATCTCGCGCTCGTCCTGGGCGACATGGAGGCTGCGCGGAAGACCATCAGTGCCCCCATCGAGCCGGGGCGCAAGGGACGCATGCGTTGCGGCGCGAATGGAAAGAAGGCCGAGACGGTCTTCGAGGTGATCGAGCGCTTCGACGCCTTCACGCTCCTTCGCGTTCGTCCCATCAGCGGGCGAACCCACCAGATCAGGGTTCACGCTCTTGCTGCCGGACATCCGCTGGCGATCGATCCCATCTACCGGCCGGCCGCGACCAGGTGGGCTGGAGACCCGCCGGTCATCGAGAGGCTCACGCTCCATGCCCGCTCCATCGAGCTGCCCGCCAGGTGGAGCGGAGAGCGCCGGTTTACCTGTGAGCCGCCGGAAGATTTCCGTGAGGCTGTCGAGGCCCTGAGGCCGGCGGCGGGAGCTTCCTCAGTCGAATAGCTTGCCGTGCTCGCGCTCAAAGGCGCTGGAGTAGGAGTAGGTGAGCCGGTCTGTTCGAAGCGGAGCGTCGGTGATGGCCTGGGGAGTCGTGAAGCTGATGAGCTCCTCGCCATCGCGTACGACACGGACGCGGACCTGTCCTGGTGAGCTGGGGACCGAATGGACACGCAGCCCTCGCTCAACCAGGCCCAGGCTCCTGCCGTTGAGAAAGCAGGTGGCGGGCCTGGTGAGCAGGGTCACCAGCTCGATCCTGTCCTCCCCGGCAAGATTTTTTTCCAGGCTCTTGATCCTGATGGACACAGGATGCTTCGGCCGGGCGTCGTGACGGTATTTTTTGAAGAAAACGATGGCCTCATCCCGCGCCACCTTCGCATCCTTCACTTTCCAGAGGCGCTTGAAATGCCTGAGCAGGAGGGATGGACCGAAGTTGTGGGTCCTCTCCGGGGCGAGGTGATGGCCCTCGGGGAAATCATTCCAGCTCACGTAGTTGATGAGCTTCACGTCGTGACGAATGGCCCTCTCCAGCAGCTGGCGCTGGACCCGGGAGAGCCGGGTCACGCGGTAGTGGCGTTCCAGACCGCCTGTGCCGAGCTTGAGCGCCTCGGTGGTCGGCACGATGGCGTGATCCCCGCGTCCCTTGCGGTAGGTCTTGGAGGTGTAGTAGTCAGGGTAGACCGATTGCGTATAGAGACAGCCGCTCTCCCGGCAGCGCCTGGCCAGGTAGTCCCAGAAATCGAGGTTCTCCTCGCTCGCGGTCCAGCCCCAGACAGCCGGAAA